>NZ_JBKFDH010000001.1:0-152500 GCF_046452395.1 Erythrobacter sp. W302b
CCCCGAAGCGGACATTGGAAGCGCAGAGACTGATATCCGGTTACCGGTCAGAATAGGGTGTCCCTCACTATAGCTCTTGCGCTCAAGTCACTGTTGCTGAGATAAAACGTGAGCGGCAGCCGATCATTCGCCATGTCCGCTGCGGAGCTTTATGGTTCGACGGATTGGCTTGTGGTCGCTGGGTATTCTTGGGGTGCTTGGCCTTGCCGGGTCGCTCGGCTTTTGGATGCTGTTCCCGCCCGATGTTGCGGTGCCCCCCAGTTCCGACCGGATGATCGCCGGGGTCACAATCTGGAATCCTGGCGAGCCCTCCCAGCCCGATCAGACCATCATCGTCAAAGACGGGCGCATCGCCGAAATCCGACCAAGTCGACCAGATGACGATCCGCCGATCTGTCCGGGCTGCATCGTCATGCCGGGCCTAATTGACGCCCATGTCCATACACCACCCCAAGCCGCGATCGGCAACCAGCGCCTGTTTTCGCTGCTCTACCTGAAATATGGGGTGACCAGCGTTCGCGATCTTGGGCAGACCGATGATAGTATTGCCGATCTGCAAGCCGAGATTGCGGCAGGACGGATCGCCGGCCCGAGGATGTATCGCTGTGGCCCGGTCCTGGACGGCGAGCGGCCAAGCTGGCCCAGCGCCTTGCGGATCGTTGACGGGGCGCAGGCGATTGGCGCCGTGAAGACTCTTAAGGCGAGCGGCGCCAGCTGCATCAAGACCTACACGGGCCTGCCTAAGGAAGCATTCAGCGCAGCTGCCACCGAAGCGAGGCGGCAAGGCCTGCCGCTCGTAGGTCATACGCCGCACGCGGTAAACCTGCGCGATGTGTCCGATTTCGAGGTCCAGCATTTCAACGGGATCCCTTATCTCCACAAACCGCCGCCCGAGGATGCCGATTATCGCAGCCAGGATGTGTCCGCCATGAGCGAGGTTGACATTGCCGAAGTGATCGCGCTGATGAAGGCCAACCGCATTTCGATCCTGCCCACGCAGGCGAACCAGAAAGCCCGGTTGACGGCATCGGACCGAAAGCGCTTTCCTCCCACAGAAGGCCTGCGGCATCTCCCGTCCTTTTGGGAGCAGGCCTGGCCTATGATCGTCGCGCACCCGGAATCCGCCGAAGCCGTCGCAGCCGACCTTGATGGCATCGCGGCAGAAGTCGCCTTCGTCGGCAAGGCCCGTCTGGCCGGTATCGATGTGCTGGCGGGAACGGATGTCGTCATGCCCTATGTCGTGCCGGGCAAGTCCCTGCATCTCCAACTGGCGATGCTGTCCCAGGCCTTCGGCGGCGACGAAGCTGCGCTCGCCGCTGCGACGAAGGTCAATGGCCGCCATGTCGACCGTGGCATGGTTGGCCGGATCGCGGTTGGCAACTTTGCCGACCTGCTGATCCTGCGCAAGGGCTCGCGTCCCCATCTGGCAGCGGTGCGGGACTGGCAGTTCCTGACGGTCGGCGGACGAATGTATCCGCGCGCACAGATCGATGCTGCGGTCGAGAGTTACGACC
Source organism: Erythrobacter sp. W302b (assembly GCF_046452395.1). NCBI lineage: Bacteria > Pseudomonadati > Pseudomonadota > Alphaproteobacteria > Sphingomonadales > Erythrobacteraceae > Erythrobacter > Erythrobacter sp. W302b. The sequence goes on from NZ_JBKFDH010000001.1 coordinate 1,515, forward strand.
AGCATTTCCGCGGAGCCTATTACGAGACTGTGATGAACGGGCTTGTCAGCATTCTGGCTTCCGGCTTTAGCCGCGAGGAGAGCCATTAGTCTGGTTGACTGAGGCCTGCCTTGTAGAGCCGCAGAATGCGAGCTGGATACCCCTATGGCAGAGCGGCAATAGCTGCCATTCGCCTTTCCACCCATTTCCGGTCATGAGCGAGGCTCACCGACAGAACCAAAAGCGGTCTTTCCATTCCCGGTGGATGGGTAGCTCGACTCACCCCCGCCTGATAGGCAGCACCAGGATCGAGCACTTCGGCAGGGTCTAGGACTTCTTATATTTGCAGCGCAGCGACTATGTTATCGTGGTGAGCTTGTCGCTCAGCGCTCGATAGACGCTCGCTCGTGCGATCCCCAGATGCGTCGCAATGTCAGTCGCACCGAGCCCCTGTTGTCGCAAAGATCGCACCTGACCGACGTCCACGGTGCGCTTGCGGCCCTTGTAGACACCAGCCGCCTTGGCGCGCTCGATACCTTCGCGTTGACGTTCCTTGCGGATGTCGGTTTCGAATTCTGCGACCGCACCGAGGATGCCAAGGATGAGTTTGCCCATACTGGTGGTCGTATCGACCGCTCCTTGCTGAACGCACCGGAACCCAACCTTTTTCGCTGACAGGTGTGAGATGATGTCGTGAAGATCGTGACCAGATCGGGCGAGACGGTCTAGGCGCGTAACGATCAGGGTGTCGCCTTCCCGCACCCAGTCGAGGCAGTCTGCGAGTGCTTGCCGGTCATTGCGCGACGTCCCTGTGATCTTTTCTGAGAAGACCTTCTCGCAGCCCGAGTTGGCAAGCTGGCCAAGCTGTAGGTCTAAGTTCTCGGAGCTGCTGCTAACGCGCGCGTATCCGACTATGCTCATGTGCAGGGCCTCACTGTCTCACTGGGGTCTAGAGTCAGTGCAGCTTAGCGTCTCACAATCACGAAAGAACTCTTATGAGACACTCCGTGGACGCCGTGAGACGCCTCGGATGGGTATACTCAAACGGGGCGTTCTCAATTGCAAACTGGAGAGCATGTTGCATTTGGATATGCGGGAATGGAGCTGCCGGCATCTCGCTAGTCATGGAAGAACGTCTAGCGGCTAGTATTGCCGCTGATCAGTGATTGGCTGTTGGATAGCCACGCCGCAATGCTCAAGAAAGGATTTCAGATTTGCATAACGCTGCCGATAATGGTCGCGCTTAATGATCTTCGGACTGAATATGAAACCGATCTCTGGCACCTGAAGTTCCCCCTCCTCACGCCAAAAAAGAGGTGCAATCAGCTCAATCATGGCGCGCGCGGATTGCAGATGTTGTTCCTGCCCCCGTGTGTGAGCGTTTAACGCAAACCGTAAGGTTCCGAGGACCACATCGACGATGCTCGGCATATGAGACTGCCCAAGCGCTGAGTAATGATAACCGACAATGTTCGCCAAGCGCATTTCGTTACCATAGGGCATGCCAATGAGCCCGATCGAGAATTTTTCGCGCAGATGAGCATCTATCTCATTCCCGGCATCATTAAACCGATCAATGAGAACAAGGCCTTTGTCCGGGATCCGGTTTAAAGCGCAATGGAAGTGATAGCAGATAGCGTTGACGCCGTTGCGGCGCGCTTCGTCAGGTCCGACCGCGATATCGTGCAGAATGACATACACTAGCAGTTTGGCACCGTGTTCGTGAGCTGCTCGGATTATTTCCTGCTTAAATGCGATGAACTCATGGTGATCCATTCCCTGAGGACCGGGGTTAAACTTCAGTTTGAAGTCCCGGGGGACACTGTGACGCACGCGAATGCCGTCGATCGCCTCATTGAGGTCACCGACCCTATCCCCTTCGATCATCAAACCGCCATAGATTAGAAAATCGCCAGCACGCTCTTCGAGGTTCGTCTCGTCACAATACAGCAGATGCATTTGAGTGCCCTAGCGGGTCCGCTTCAAACGTAGCGGTTAAAGTGAATGGCAAGCCGATGATGGTTCTGACGTCACTGGCTGAACTTACTGAACGGTTAGTGGTCGATACTCCCACCGCGCTGATGGTCACTCGGCTCCACTAGTCTCTACGACACTAGCGGCATCAATAATGCGCGCAAGAAAGGACATAAGCATAAGTGAGTGAACGACGTATTCATCATCCGTAGGTCGAACCTCATGAGCATGTGGGTTGCGCAAAAAAGCTCTCCAGCCTTGCATCAATAGCATCGCGCCGCGCTGAAGATTCTTTTCTGTTTCTGATTCGACTTGCTGCGGAACCCGTAGGACGGGATTATCCTTTTTGAACACGCGACCAATTTCCGCATCGGAGTCATCGGCTGCACCTGACTTGCGCTTGAATAAAGTAGCCAGTTCGACGCAGCAAGTCAGGAGCAGGGCGTGATAATCTGGCTCTGGTTCCCGCATCGTCATTTCATAGCGAGATCGGAAACGAGCATGGATATAGTCTTCGATTTCACCCGAAGACGGTTCGATTTCTTGGGCAAATTTTTCCGCCTTCGCGAGGATATCCGGTGCATCGAAGAGCACAATGTCATACCAGTCCTGCGGATCGCAAAACCGGATGTGGCGCGATAGATCCCCGATCCGGCTCTGGGGAAAATCATCCGGTAGGATGGCCTTGAGAGCCGCCGCGTGCGCTTTGAGCGCAGCTTGCAGTTGGACTTTGTTGGCTTCTTCCTCGTAAAGGGCGTGGTCTCGGATCGCGAGACCCGCAATTTCAATGAGTTTTCGACAATGTTCGCTCACCGACGCAAGCCAATGGACGGCATTGTTCGACATGACGTATCCTCCTAGAAGCTCTCAATTACCAGCCACGTCGAAGCGACGAAAGGCCTCGGGTTTCGCGGCATGGCAATTCCCATCTTGAGGCCATGAAGCGCCTTGCATTTGCAATCGCAAAAGCAATATTCCGAAGGATATTCGGTGAAAGGTCTGTGGCAAATCGCCCAGAACCCGTGGTCGCTCTAAGGCCGACATCGGCCAGGCGGGCCACTCGGTGCTCGGGCATAAAAAAGCCTTCTGCGCACAGCAGCACCGGTTGCTACCAGACCCACCAGCCGTCGTGCTCCTCATTGCACTTCGCAATACCTGCCTGACCAGATGCGAGCACCTCTTCGAGATTCTTGCGCTCATCCTCTGGCAACGTGTCGGTGATATCGCGGATTTTGAAGCTATGGGCCTCGCAACCGATCACCGTCTGCGAGGCCCAATTTGTAGACAGCTGGAACGCCTCAGAACTTGCCGAGCAGCGTCACAATGCCTTGGTTGCGGCTGACGCCGATCCCAGTGTTCACGCCCAGGAACTCAAGATCGCCGTAGTCAGAATACCGGTATTCCACACGGATGGCGTAATTGCTTGAGAGGTCGATTTCGCCGCCAGCGCCGATGCGAAAGCCACCGAACGAAATTTCGTCGGAGATCTCGCCGGTGCCGTCGTCATATTCTCCTTCGATCGATGCATCGGTGTAACCTGCCTTTACGTAGAGCAGGCCGTTACGCCCGGTCCGATACCCACTATTTCCCCGACAAGCGCGCGCTGATGCTGCTTACCTATCGCCACGCCGCCCTGACTTCGAAGGCGCGCACCGATGCCTCGCAGCCTAAGGATCACGGCGATCTTGGCGCGCTCTTTCGTGCGCTGCTACCGACCGATCCCCGAGTGATACGCGATTGGCGGGTGTGGTTTTCCTTCTGGGGCCTAGCGATCGCCGATCCCGAGTTCGCCGTCGAGCAGCGCGAGCGGATGCGGGGCTTCGTGGCGCAGATCGAAGCCGTGCTCGCCGCCGATCCCGGCTTCGCCCATTGTGCCGCTGCCGATCGCCCGGCCATGGCCGCCGCACTCTTCGCCGCGCTGGTCGGGATCGTCACGCAGGCAATTTTCGACCCGGAAAGCTGGCCGCTCTCGCGGCAGATGCAGGCCATCGACGCCGCGCTCTCGCAATACGGGTTACATCGTAACGGATAGGAGAGAACAGGTATGGACGGACGATACGAGGGGAAGACGGTAGCCGTCACCGGCGCAGGCGCGGGCATGGGGCGGGCGATCGCACTCGCCTTTGCGCGCGAAGGCGCCTCCGTGGTGGCGTGCGACGTCAATGCCGAGGGGCTCGCAACGACTGCTGCCCAGCTCGCTCCGGGCACCGGCAGCATAGCAACCATGATCGTGGACGTGCGTGACGAGGATGCCGTTGCAGGCTTCGCCGCCCGCGCTGCGGCACCGATCGGCGCACTCGACGTGATGGTCTGCAACGCCGGGGTGAAGGGCGATTGGGCGCCGCTAGCCGAGCAGCCGCGCGAGCAGCTCGATTTGGTCATCGACATCAACCTCAAGGGCGTCGTGCTGAGCATGAAGCACGCGCTGGCCCACATGATCCCGACCCGCTCCGGCGTCATCATCAACCTGGCGTCGGTTCAGAGTTTCCGGGTCGGGTTCCCGGGGGCGGCATTCTATTCTGCAAGTAAGGCTGCGGTGGTCGCGCTGACCCGTGCCGCCGCGCTCGAAAACGGCCAGTTCGGCATCCGTGCCGTCGGCATCGCGCCAGGCCCGATCGACACGCCCATGCTGCGCAGCGGCGGCCCGGACTGGCCCCCGCCGATCATCAATGACGTGCCGCTGCACCGCATCGGGCACGTCGATGACATCGCCAACGCAGCCTTGTGGCTGGCGTCCGATCAAGCGAACTACATCAGCGGAGCGACGCTCAACATCGACGGGGGATGGCTCGCTCCCTAAGGCTTTTGCTGCTGTGGGAGTTGTCGGAACAGAGGAGCTCCCTCGCGGTCAAGGAAGTGCTGGTGCGCGTCATCCTCGATGGGAGCGATGATTTGGGCGAGGGTGATCTCCTTGCCGGGGCGCTTTATTCGGAACTAGTATAGCCTGCTGAGCATGTCGTGAACCTCGTGTCGTTGTCGATGACGAGGGCTTACGAGAGCACCGCTATGGGTGCGGGTGGCGTCGCGTTGGGAAACGCATGCGGCGTGGTGAAGTTGATGCGAGTCAACCAAGCCCCGAGCGTCGCTCACCTGCCGAGCCGCAGGAATTCGCCAATCCTGCTGCTCGTCGGTGGTGGGCGGAAGTGCGCGAGATCGCGAAGTTCAATGTCTCAGAGCCCATGTTACCCATCAGGCACGCCGGCGCTTCCCATGGAGCTTAACCCCGACCGCTGCGGCAAGTGGCTCGATCACCGCATTGGCCTTGCAGATGTCACCATCCAGGTCAGCCTGAATGATCGCCTCGACCATAGCACCGACAGCCTCCATATTTGCTTTGGCTATGTGCTGACGCCGACGGGCTTCGGGAAGGTCCATGATCGCTTGGCTCCGGGCCTTCTTGTCAAGGTAGCTTTCGATCTTGGCTAGGCTAACAGGGAGGAGGGCATTCTTCCGAAACCCGCGACGCTTCATTTCTCGGGAGACCGTTTGGGATGAGACGCCGAGCTCCATGGCGATCTCTGAAGCGTGCTTGACGCCGAGTTCCAGGAGCCGTCCTTGGCGTTCCCATTCAGCATCGGGAATCATGTTTCGCTTAGGCATATCAACATCAATTCCAATAGGCCGTCATGGTAACCATGCTGACCATGTTTTCATTTATTCCCATGAAGATCAGCATCACATGGAGACCTATGGTTCGCATGGTCTTCTCGATTCCATAGGATCATGAAAGCTGCCCTAGTCGGGGCAGCTGCCATTATGGCCTCAGTGTTGACCCGCCGGCGGCGTGGGCACTGTTTCCGCAACGGGCGGGTATGTCAGGGTAGGGTGGTCAGTGCGGCCAGTAGTCTGCCGAGAGGAAGTAGGTGCCGGTGAAACTCTTGGTGCAGTAGCCACCCCAACCGCGATCTGGTTTCGCCTTCCAGTCGAACGTCCCTGCACCTCTGGTCGCCTTCAGCCAGCACCTCCTGACGTGCTGCAATGCCAGCGTCTCGTCGCCGAACGCTGTGATTACCAGACGGAGGTCAGCGACGGCATGAAGGTGCGCGTTGGTCGAGAGGTTCTCAGGGAATGCCATCGCATATAGCCGGGCTTCCTGGGCGACGCGGTTCAGATTGCGGCCGTGGACCGCCTTATCGACGAGATGGCAGAAGCAGCCGAAGATCTCGCTGAGTCTCCTCGCGCTGAGTTCGCGATCGGTGTTCAGGGTGAGCGCGTGGGTGATACGATCGTCTGTCGTCCAGTCCACAATGGCGGCGCGCTGTTGGCGCAGTTGATGATGTGCTTGCATCTGTGAATTGTATGCGATAATACACACATTGAGCAAGCGGAAAGCGCATGTGCAACAACACGCATATGCGCTTCATTTAGGTTGATATGTCCGCTCCGTCCTGATCCGGGCATTATTCCTGACCGGCTTGCTGATCGCTTCGACCTTTGATCCGGCAGTGCGCAGCATCTCTATTGCGACAGCTTCCTCGCTGCTCAGCCAGCGCCGACGAGGGTGGGGCTCAGCGGCTATTTCTCGTATGACGGCGAGCTGTTCTTGGTTCAGGCTTAGCGACTGCCCGTTGAGGCCCTCGGCTAAACCCCTAAGGTAGTCATCGCTCAACTCGACCTCGGAACCTGTAATCAGTGACCACGAGACCTCGGGATGTCGCTGTTTCAAAATGGCTTTCAAGAAATCGCGCGCGTTCATCCCGAGGACTTCGGCGATTTTCTCGGCCTTCTCGAACGGTATAGGGATGCGCCCAGTCGCCATGTGGCTCAGAACGACAGCCTGCTTGTAACCGACGAGAGGGGCGATCTTCCGCAAGCTGAGGCCACGCTCGTTTGAAGCCTTGGCCAAGGCCGCGGACAGCATTCCTGCTGCTTCGCTATCGGCGAGTGCCGGGTCAATCTCTCTCGTCATGCCTCCGTGTAAAACTCATCACACACTAGATCAATTAGCTTGATCTCTTTTAGTGTGTGCAATATAACACCCACATTGAAACCCGCAGGCGCCTATTTGCGATCGCAGCTGCGCGTCGGCAACCATCTAGGAAGTGAAATGCAACGCAATACCTATCGAGTTCACGAAGTCACCGCCCTGCTCGGGATCGGCAAATCGACCGTTTACAAGCTGATCGGCGAAGGGACGCTCCAGCGCGTCAAGATTGGGGCCACTACCCTGATCACGGCGGCGTCCGTCGATGCCCTCCTCCCGCCTCATGCGGCTTGAGGGGCCCTACTGATGCCCCTTACCTTCAAGGCGATCCAGAACATCCGGCCCAGTGACAAGCCGACCAAGCACGCTGATGAGAAGGGTCTGTTCCTCCTCGTTTGGCCAACCGGCTCCAAGCGGTGGAAGCTGAAATATCGGTTCGACGGGAAGGAGAACCAAATCGGCTTTGGCGCCTTCCCTGAGGTCGGCCTCGCTCAGGCTCGCGGTATGCGTGACGAGGCTCGCGCGCTGCTCGCCCAAGGCATCGATCCGTCGCAAAAGCGGAAGGTGGAGAAGCTGGAAAAGCGTCTCTCCCGGGAGAACACATTCGGCGCCATCGCCCGCGAACTGATCGAGAAGCGCGCGACCGATGGCGATAAGGCCATCTGCGATACTACCCGCGCGAAGACCGAGTGGCTCCTGTCGTTGCTTGAACCGACCCTAGGGTCTGTGCCAGTGGCGGACGTAACCGCGCCGCTCCTTCTTGCTGTCCTTCAGGACATTGAGAAATCGGGCCGGCGTGAGACAGCGCGGCGGCTGCGGTCATTTGCCAGCCGCGTGATCGACTACGCCGTCGTGACGGGCAGGGCAGTGCACAACCCTGCCAAGTCTCTCCAGCGAGCTCTGCGGTCGCCACAGGTGCGAAACCATCCGGCGATCATCGATCCGCGGGAAATCGCTGACCTGCTCACGGCGATCGATGGATATGGTGGCCAAGCGTCTACCATCGCTGCGCTCAAGCTGTCGGCGCACCTCTTCCAGCGGCCTGGCGAGATCCGCTCGATGAAGTGGGCCGACCTCGATCTGGACGAGGGAGTGTGGACCATCCCGGCCGGTGAGATGAAGATGCGCAGGGAGCACCGGGTGCCCCTGTCTCGGCAGGCGATTGCGATTATCCGCTCCATGGAGGAGGTCTCGACCTACAGCGATTGGGTGTTCCCGAGCTGGACGCCAAAGAAGCCCCTGTCGGAGAATGCCGTGAATGGCGCGCTTAAGCGGCTTGGGTATGCTGGAAAGATGACGGCGCATGGTTTCCGTTCGACCGCCAGTTCGCTGCTCAACGAGAGCCGGCTGTGGAGCCCTGATGCGATAGAGCGGGCCTTGGCTCACCAAGATGGGAACGCGGTGCGAGCGGTCTACAATCGCACAGCGTATTGGGACGAGCGCGTCGCCATGATGCAGTGGTGGTCGGATACGCTCGACTCGCTGCGAGCAGGTGATTTTGGAGCCCTCAAAGCTGGGGGTCAGCGACCCCCATATTGACCCCCAAATGCCCTTGAAAGGCCCCAAACCCGTGCGGACCTGAACGGACGGCGAGCTTCGAGAAATTGTTGAATTTTCGTGGCTTAGTGGGCTTCCGCAACCTGCTGCAAAAGCCCACCTGGTGCCCAGAAGAGGACTCGAACCTCCACGCCCTTGCGAGCGCCGCCACCTGAAGACGGTGCGTCTACCAATTCCGCCATCTGGGCACGGGGCCTTCGGTCATCGCTGCCGGAGGCCGGGTAGGCGCGGGCCATTAGCGGGGGGGTGGGGGTGCTGTCAATGCAAACCTTGCCTGCAGTGTTGGCCAGGCGTGAGCAGCGGCTTCGGCCTGTCGCAAGGCGCGCAAAGCGCCTTGGCAATCCCGGCGATTCCCGCCACCGGAACCCTTGCCTCGCCCGCTTCGTTGAAGCAAAGCGCGGCCAGCACAACGCCCTGCACTGTCTCAGGCCACGAAGAGCACCCAAACCATGCCCACCTCCTCCCCGCTTTCCGGCCAGCTGGTCACGATTTTCGGCGGCACCGGCTATCTCGGCAATTATGTCGCGCAGGCGCTGCTTGCGCGCGGCGCCCGTGTGCGGCTCGCCAGCCGCGCCCCCGGCAAGGCCCAGGATCTCAAGCCGCTCGCCAATCTTGGCCAGTTGCAGCTGATGCCCTGCGACATCACCCGCGAGGAGCATGTCGCTGCGGCGTTGGAGGGTGTCAGCCATGTCGTCAATCTGGTCGGCGCATTCAGCGGCGATCTCGAGAAGCTGATGGGTGAGGCCCCCGGCATCATCGCCCGACTCGCCGAAGCGGGCGGCATCAAGGCCTTCGTCCACATCAGCGCGATCGGCGCAGACACCAATTCACCCACCGCCTACGCCCGCGGCAAGGCGCTGGGCGAGCAACGCGTGCTCGCCGCCTTCCCCACCGCCACGATTCTGCGACCCTCGATCGTGTTCGGCAAGGACGACAATTTCCTCAACCTGTTCGGCGGCATGATCGCCATGCTGCCGGCGCTTCCGGTGTTCGGGCCGGAGGCGAAGTTGCAGCTGGTCTATGCCGACGATGTGGCCGAGGCGGTCGCGGTGGCGCTGGAGCACCCTGACCTCCACGGCGGCCACACCTATGAACTGGGCGGGCCGGAGCAGCTCAGCATGATGGCGATCCACGAGCGGATCGCCGAAGCGCAGGGTCGCAAGCGCACCTTCCTCGCCATGCCTGATGGCCTCAGCGCGGCCTTTGCGGCGCTGCCCGGCACGCCAATGAGCCGCGATCAGTGGACGCTGCTCAAGCCCGGCAGCACGGTCGCGCCGGGTGCGCGCGGGTTTGCCGAGCTGGGGATCGATCCCAAACCGCTCGGCCTGTTTCTCGACAAGTGGATGTTGCGTTACCGCAAGCACGGCCGGTTCGGCGCGGCCAATGAGAGGGCCAAGGCGCGCAGGGCCGGCTGAGGACGGTCGCGGCATCGGCGGGAGGCGTTACTCTCCCGCCTGTTATTAGAAAGGCTTAGGCCAGCGCGGCGGCGTAAAGCGCCTTGAGGTCCGCCTCCCCGCGCGCCGCAGCGGTGGCGTCATAGGCCGGGCTGTCGGCGACCATCCAGCCGTGATCGCCCGGATAGACGGTCACCACCGCACCGACCTTGGCGGCTTCGGCCGCTTCGGCGAAGGTGGTCTTGTCGGCGGGAGCCTCGGCGTCATCATCCTGCGCCACTGCGATCAGCAGGCTGGCATCGACCTTGTCCAGCACCTTGTGCGGGCTCATCGGATTGTCGGGCCGCACCAGCCCGCCGCCGTGGAAGCTCGCCGCGGCCTTGATCCGCGATGGCACGGCTGCGGCGCTCCAGATCGTGAACGGCCCGCCCATGCAATAGCCCTGCGTGCCGATGCCGTGCGCCTGATCGACGCCTTCCTGCCGGTCGAGCCAATCGACGATCGCGGTCGCATCCCGCATGATCGCTGCGGCATCGAGCTTCTTGCGCCAGGGGCCGACCTTCTGGAAGCCACCGCCCGCAATGAAACTGGCGAAATCAGCGAACTGTTCGCCGGTGACGTCGCGGTAATAGGGATTCACGACCAGCACGGCATAGCCCGCCTGCGCGAGCTTGCGGGCGATGTTGCGCTTGGCTTCACGGATGCTGGCGATGTCGGGCCACAGGATGACCGCGGGGTGATTGCCAGTCTCGGGCTGGACGAAGAACCCGTCCAGCGTGCCATCGGCGGTCGGGAAATTGACCCCGCGCTCCTTGAGGCCGGGGAGCGGGTTTTGCGCCACGCTTTCGGTTTCACCCGAAGCGCAGGCGGCCAGCGCCGCAGCTCCGGTCAAAGCGCCGAACTGGCGGCGGCTGATGGTGGCTCTGGCCCATTCGGCCAACTTGCTTTCTTCGCACATTGCAATCTCTCCTGCGGCCCCCGCCATCGCCCCAGATAGGCAGGAGCGGCGGGCATGGACAAGCGCTGATTGTGTGGGCAACATAGGTGACAAAAGAAAACAGGGAGAGTGGGATCGATGGACCTGAAGCGGTGGACGCTGGGCGCAGCCTTATTGCTGTCGGCCGGCACGCTGGCCAATTGCAGTCAGATTTTCGGCGGCACTGACGGGGGTGAGGAGGGGCGCATCACGTCCGCGGTGCTGGTCGGCGCGGATGGCGATTCGGCCAACTGGGTGAGCCATGGGCGCACCTATTCCGAACAGCGCTTTTCGCCGCTGGATGCCGTCAACCGCGAGAATGTCGGCCAGCTCGGTCTTGCTTGGTATGCCGATATGGACACCGGGCGCGGGCAGGAAGCGACCCCGCTGGTGATCGACGGCAAGCTTTACCTCACCACTGCGTGGAGCAAGGTGAAGGCCTTTGACGCGACCACCGGTGCCAAGCTGTGGGAGTATGACCCGGAGGTTCCGGGCGAAACCGCCGTGAAGGCCTGCTGCGATGTGGTGAACCGCGGGCTGGCGGCATGGGGCGACAAGCTGTTCTTCGGCACGCTGGATGGCCGTCTGATCGCGCTCGACCGCGAGACGGGCAAGGTCGCCTGGGAGAAGGTTACGGTCGATCAGTCCAAGAGCTACACCATTACCGGCGCGCCGCGCGTGATCGATGGCAAGGTGATCATCGGCAATGGCGGGGCCGAATTCGGCGTGCGCGGCTATGTCGCGGCCTATGACGCGGGCAGCGGTGAGCAATTGTGGAAGTTCTATACTGTCCCCGAAGGCGGCGATGCGAAAGATCAGCCCGCCTATCTCCAGAAGGCCGCGGAAACGTGGAATATGGATGTGCTCGGCGCCAATGACGCGATTGGCGGCGGGGGCACGGTGTGGGATTCGATGGCCTATGATCCCGAGCTTGATCTGCTCTACATCGGGGTGGGCAATGGCAGCCCGTGGAACCGCGCCTACCGCTCGCCCGGCAAGGACGGGACGGGGGAGGGGGACAACCTCTACCTTTCCAGCATTGTCGCGATCCGGCCCAAGACGGGTGAATATGTCTGGCATTACCAGACCACGCCGGGTGAAACATGGGACTTCACCGCCACCCAGCACATCATCCTCGCCGATATGGAAATCGACGGGAAGCCGCGCAAGGTGCTGATGCAGGCACCCAAGAACGGCTTCTTTTACGTGATCGACCGCGAGACGGGTCAGTTCATCTCGGCCAAGCCCTATGTCGGTCTCAACTGGGCGACCGGGATCGATCCCAAGACCGGCCGCCCGATCGAGAACCCCGAGACCCGGATCGACAAGACCGGAAAGCCCGCGCTGGTGCTGCCGGGGCCGCTGGGCGGGCACAATTGGCACCCGATGGCCTATAGCCCGACCGAGAACCTGGTTTACATCCCGGCCTTCGAAGCGGGAATGATGTATGCGCCCGAAGCCAACTGGAAGCCGGATCGTGCGCGCGGCTTCAACGTCGGCTTCAGCTTGGCGGGCGAATTGCCGTCTGACGGGGGCTTCCGCAAGGAGGTCGCCGGAACGCTCAAGGGGCGGCTGGTGGCGTGGGATCCGGTGGCGCAGAAGGCGCGCTGGACAGTCGAGCATCCGGGACCGTGGAACGGCGGCTTGCTGGCGACCGGCGGGGGGCTTGTATTCCAGGGCACCACCGGCAGTGAATTCAACGCCTATGACGCCGCCAATGGCACAAAGCTGTGGAGCTTCGCCGCGCAGACCGGCGTGGTTGCACCGCCTGTCACTTACACCGTCAATGGCGAGCAATACATCGCGGTGCTGGCGGGCTGGGGCGGGGCCTATGCCCTTTCGGTCGATGGCGATCTGATCAACCGCAAGGCGCCGGTGCGCAATATCTCGCGCCTGCTGGTGTTCAAGCTTGGCGGGACAGCGAAACTGCCGCCCGAGCCGGCGCTGGCCGACCTGCCGCTCGACCCGCCGCCCAGCACCGCTTCGCCCGAGGTGATCGCGGTGGGGCAGGTGAAGTATGGCCGTTACTGCGCGGTGTGCCATGCGCCGGGTGCGGTGGGCTCAACCGTCTTGCCCGACCTGCGCCGCGCCGGTTCGCTCGAGAGCGCGGCCGCGTGGAGCGCGGTGGTGCATGACGGCGTGTTGAAAAGTAACGGTATGGCGAGCTTCAAAGGCTCTTTGTCGAAAGAGGAGATCGAAGCGATCCGTGCCTATGTCATCAGCCGGGCCAACGCCGATAAGGCTATCGAGGCGGGGAGGAAAGTCGCCCGCCGCTAATTCAAACTGGGGGTCGCACCACATGAAACTGCTGACTGCCGCGGCATTTGCCGCACTCGTCTGTGCCATGCCGCTCGCCGCCGAGGAGGCCGCGCCTGTCCCCGCCGCTCCGGCTGCGGGCGAATGGCGCACCTTTGTCACCGAAGCCTATCCCGGCAAGCGCGATTCGATCAGCTTTGTCGATGACACCCACGGCTGGTACGGCACCGGCGCGGGCGATCTGTTCGCTACCAATGACGGCGGTACCACCTGGCAAAAGGTCGCCAGCCGCCCCGGCACCTTTGTCCGCGCGGTCGGCTTTGTGGACCGCCAGAACGGCTTCATCGGCAATATCGGCACGGAGTACTATCCCGGCGTCACCGACGAAACGCCGCTCTACCGCACCCGCGATGGCGGGGTGACGTGGGAAGCGGTTGACACCGGGGACGCCACGATCAAGGGCGTCTGCGCGATCGATATCCTGCCGGTGACGCGCATCTATCAGGGCGAATTGCGGCCGCGCACGATCATCCACGCCGCTGGGCGCGTGGGCGGGCCGACGGGGATGCTGCGTTCGGTCGACGGGGGCGAGACGTGGAGCGTGATCGATATGACCGCCCACGCGGGCATGATCCTCGACGTGAAGTTCTTCGATGAGAACACCGGCCTCGTCTTCGCCGCCACCAATTCCGACCCCGTGCAGGCCGAAGGGCTGGTACTGCGCACCGAGGATGGTGGCCAGACGTGGCACGAGGTCTATCGCTCGGGCCGCGCCTACGAGTTGATCTGGAAGGCGAGCTTTCCCCAGGGCGGCGATACGGGCTACGCCACGGTGCAGAGCTACGATCCCGAACGCGCGACCCAGCTGGTGATCCGCAGCGATGATCGCGGGCGGACATGGCGCGAGATCGAAATCGCGCAAGACAAGACCGCGCGCCAGTTCGGCATTGGCTTCGTGAACGCGGATGTGGGCTTTGTCGGCACGGCGGCAGGGGGCTTTGCCACCCGCGATGGGGGTAAAACGTGGGAACGCGCGCCGATTGCGCGGGCGGCCAACAAGTTCCAGACGGTGGCGACCGGCAGCGGTTTGCGGGTCTATGCCATCGGCACGCAAGTACAGGCGATTGATCTGCCCGCACCCCCGAAAGGCTGATGATGGCGCGTGATCCCGACGATATCCGCAACTGGCAAAGGCGGCTCGACGGGATCACCACCTCGGGCAAGCTCGAAGCGCATGATCCCGCGCGCCTCGCGGCGATCGGCGTGCGCCATGTGGTGAACCTCGCCCTAGTCGGGCACCCCGAGGCGCTGGCGGATGAGGCGGCGCTGTTGGCGGATGAGGGGATTGCCTACACCCACATCCCGGTGCCCTTCGACGCGCCGACGCCTGCCCATGTCGCGGCGCTGGCCGAAGCGCTCGCCGCCCATCCGGGCCCACATCACGTGCATTGCATCATGAATTGGCGGGTGACGGCGTTCCTCTACCTGCTCGACCGTGCGGCGGGCGTGCCCGAGCCCGAGGCCCGCGCGCGCATGGCAAAGGTGTGGAACCCGCTGGAGGACGCACAAGCGCCTCCGGTATGGCGCGCGCTGCTGAAAGGCGAGGGTTGATTGTTCCTTTTTCTCGCCATGCTGAGCTCGTTTCAGCCTCCATTTCGCAGCTTCGCTCTGCTCCATCATGGACCGCGTTTGGCTGCCTGATGGACCTTAGGTCACGTTCAGGGTGACTGAGGCGGCAGCACAGGATCACCTCCCGAAGAAGTTCAGCTCCAGCAGCACGTTGTTGGGATCGGCGGTGAAGATCTGCCTCAGGCCAATCGAGGGCACATCATTCACCCGGTACGCCGCCCCGCGCGCATCGAGCCGCGCCTTCACCACATCAAACGCCCCGCAGCGCAGCGCGACGTGGTGGATCGCTCCCGTCTCGGCCCCCGGCATCACCGCGCGATCGAAGGCGCGCGGGCAATCGGTGGAATTGATGTGCAGGATCGCCTGACCGCTCGCGTCATACATCCAACGCGCCTGATGCGGCAGGAGCGGCGGCGGACCGTCGCGCTCTTCCAGATCGAGCAGCTCGGCATAGAACCGCGCGGTCTCGACCAGCCGGTCGGTGATGATGTTCACATGGTCGAGGCGTTCAACGATCATGCCCGCCAGACTGCGCGCGCCGCCCCTGGATGGCCACTGCGAAAAGTGCGCTAGTCGCCCGGAGGCCCGGTATAGTCCGCGCCATAGACCGCCACCCGGACATCGCGGTGCAGATCACTATCGAACGGCAGCTTCTGAGTCGCGAAGACCACCGCCATGTTCTGCGCCGGATCGACCCAGAACAGCATTGAGGGGTAACCGTCCCAATAAAACTCGCCGACAGTGCCGCGGTTCTCGTCGGGCGTGGCCGGGGGCGCGGTGCGCACGAAGACATCGAAGCCGAACCCGCCGCCGCCCTTGCCCACCAGCCAAGACCGGTTCGCAGGCCCAATGCGCGGATCGAGCTGGTCGCTTGCCATCAGCCGGATGGTCGAGGGCTTGAGGATGCGGACCCCGTTCAGCGCGCCTTCGCCCAGCAGCATCCGCGCGAATCTCATGTAATCATCGACCGTGGTGACGATCCCCGATCCGCCCATCGTCATTGGCTGGCCCGTGAAACTGGCGTTGAGCAGCCTGTCATCCGGCCACGGGGCCAGCGCGCCGTTCTCGCCTTCATAGATGCGGGCGAGGCGCGGTAGGTCGGCAGCGGTGCGCTGCCATCCGCTGTCCGCCATGCCGAGCGGCTGGAAGATATGCTGCGCGACATAGTCGGCAAAGGGCTGGCCCGACAGCACTTCGACCAGCCGCGCCTGCACATCCACGCCCGCGCTGTAATGCCAGTGCGTGCCGGGATCGAACAGCAGCGGCACCTGCGCCATTTTCTGCGAGAATTCCGCCAGGGTGTTGGTCGAGGAGAGCGGCTGAAGCTCGGCCCAGACCCGGTCGGCGGCGTTCTCGGGCGGGCCTTCCGGGCCATAGGTGAAGCCCGCCGTGTGACGCAGCACATCGCGCACCGTCACCTTGCGTGAGGGCGCGCGCAGGATCGGCGTGCCGTCGGGATTCGTCCCATCGGCCACCTTCAGTGCGGCATATTCGGGCAGGTGCCATTCGAGCGGATCGTCGAGCCCGAACTTGCCCTGCTCCCACAGCTGCATCAGTGCGGTGCCGGTGACCGGCTTGGTCATCGAATAGATCTGGAACAGCGTATCGCGGGCGATGAGGCGGCCAGAACCATTAGCTGCCTCACGATCAGCATCGCCGGCGGTGGCAAAGCAGGCTTCGGCGCCGTCGTGCCACACCAGCGCTGAAGCGCCCACGGTGCGGCCCTCGGCTACGGCGCGGTCAAGCAAGGTCGCGAGGGCGGTGCAGTCAGGGGCAAAGGGCGCAGGCGCCTGCGCGGCCACGGGGACCGGGAGCAGCAGCGCCGCGCCTGCGATTGCCTTGATCATGCGCACTTCCCCCCGATTGACTTACCCTCTGAAAACCACCGTCCGGGTGCCGTTCATCAATACCCGTTCCTGCGCAAACAGCCGCACCGCTTCAGCGAGCACGCGGCGCTCGATATCGCGGCCCTTGCGCACGAGGTCTTCCGGGCTGTCAGCATGGGTGATGCGCTCGACATCCTGATGGATGATCGGGCCTTCGTCGAGATCGGCGGTGACGAAATGCGCGGTCGCGCCGATGATCTTCACGCCACGTTCGTGCGCCTGATGGTAAGGCCGCGCGCCCTTGAAGCCGGGCAGGAAAGAGTGGTGAATGTTGATGCAGCGCCCCGCGAAATGGGCGGATTGTTCATCCGAGAACACCTGCATGTAGCGCGCGAGCACGATCAGCTCCGCGTCGGTCGCATCCGCCAGCGCGCGGAATTGCGCCTCGGCCTCGGGCTTGGTCTCTGGGGTCACCGGGATGTGATGGAACGGGATATCGCCGATATCCACCCGGATCGCGGCCTCGCGCGGGTGGTTGGAGACGATCGCCACCGGATCGATTGGCAACTCGCCCGTGCGCCAGCGGTAGAGCAAATCGACGAGGCAGTGATCGAACTTGCTGACGAGGATAATCGTGCGGCGCGGCCGATCCTCGCGCGCCATCTTCCAATCCATCGCGAATTCGTCTGCCAGTGCGGCGAAGTCGGTGCGGAGGCCCTCGGGCGTCGAGTCGTCAGGGTCGAACACCACGCGCATGAAGAAGCGATCGCCGCCGCCGTTGCCCGCGCGGTCGTTGAACTGCTGCGCATCGAGGATATTCGCGCCCCGCTCGAACAGGAAGCCGGTGACGCGCGCGGTGATGCCGGGCCGGTCGGGACAGGCGAGGGTGAGGATCAGGGGCTGCGCCATCTTACCGCGCCAACGCCGCCTCGCACTGGCTCATCAGCTCGGCGATGATGTCGGCGGCGGGTTCTTCCTTGGTCACCATGCCGACCGACTGTCCGGCCATGACCGAGCCGTTCTCGACATCGCCCTCGATCACCGCGCGGCGCAGGGCACCGGCCCAGAAGTGTTCGATCTGCAACTGCGCTTCGCCCATGTCGACTTCGCCCGCATCGAGCAGGGCGGCGACTTCGCGCTGCTTGGCGGTGAATTCCTCGGTGCCCTTGTTCTTGAGCGCCCGCACCGGGATCACCGGTAGGCGCGGATCGACCTGCACAGAGGCGACAGCCTCGCGGGCCGAGGCGCGGAAGAAGGCCTTCTTGAAATCGGGGTGGGCGATGCTCTCGGTCGCGCAGGCGAAGCGGGTGCCGAGCTGCACGCCCGCCGCGCCCATTTCGAGGTAGCTCGCAATCGCCTCGCCCCGGCCGATGCCGCCGGCGACGAAGATCAGGTGGTCGGCGGCCAGTTCGGGCAGGATTTCCTGCGCCAGCACCGAGGTGGAGACCGGGCCGATATGGCCGCCCGCTTCCATCCCCTCGATCACCAGCGCATCGGCGCCGGAGCGCAGCAGCTTCTTGGCCAGCGCCAGCGTGGGGGCAAAGCAGATCACCTTGATGCCGCTGTCGTCGGCCTTGATCGCCTCGACCGAACCCTTGGGCGGGATGCCGCCAGCCAGCACCACGTGCGTCACGCCATGCTTGCGGCACACCGCGATCAGATCGAACAGCGCGGGGTGCATGGTGATGAGGTTGACGCCGAAGGGCTTCGACGTGAGCGCCTTCGTCGCGGCGATCTCGGTGTCGAGCAGTTCGGGGGTCATCGCCCCGCAGGCGATCACGCCGAAGCCGCCCGCGTTGGAGATCGCGGCGACGAGGTTGCGCTCGGACACCCAGCTCATCGCGCCGCACAGGATTGCGGTGTCGCAGCCGAGGAAATCGGTGCCGCGCTTCATCAGGGCGGCTGTCTTGGGGTAGGTGCTCATGGAGGCGCGCCCTAGTCGGAACCGGAGGAATAGACAATCCGCACGGCTGCGGCGGCCTGTTTGGCGAGGTCCACGGCGGCGGGCGCATCGCCGGCGCGGGCGAGGGCGACCCCCATGCGGCGGTAGGGCCGGGCGACGGGCTTGCCGAAGATGCGAACGTCGGTGTCGCCCAGCGCGAGCGCCTCGGCGAGGCCCTCGAAGGCGAAGCTATCGCTATCACGATCGGCGAGGATCACCGCGGAGGCGGCGGGGCGGGCGGTGATGCTCTCCGGCACTGGCAGGCCGAGGATGGCACGGGCGTGGAGATCGAACTCGGTCAGGTCCTGCGAGGCGAGGGTGACCATGCCGGTGTCATGCGGGCGGGGCGAGAGTTCGGAGAAGATCACATCCTCGCCCTTGACGAAGAATTCGACCCCGTAGAGGCCCCAGCCGCGCCCGCCGCCTTGCAGCGCCATGACGACCTTGGCGGCCATGTCCTGCGCCTTTGCGAGCGCGGCGGCGGACATGGCAGCGGGCTGCCAGCTTTCGCGGTAGTCGCCGCGTTCCTGACGGTGGCCGATGGGTGGGCAGAACGCGATGCCGCCCGCGTGACGGATGGTGAGCAGCGTGATTTCATAGTCGAAGGCGATGAACTGTTCGCAGATCACCCGCGCCCGATCGCCGCGCATGTTGGCGACGGCATATTTCCATGCGGCTTCGAGCGCCTCCGGTGTGTCGACCTTGCTCTGGCCCTTGCCCGAGGAGGACATCACCGGCTTCATCACCAGCGGGTAGCCGATGCGCGCAGCGATGGCTTCGCACGCGGCGAAATTCTCGGCATAGCCATATTGCGAGGTCACCAGCCCCAGCTCGCCCGCCGCCAGATCGCGGATCGCATCGCGGTTCATGGTCAGCTGCGCCGCGCGCGCGGAAGGCACGACAGTGAAGCCCTCCGCCTCCAGATCGCCCAGCACCTCGGTGCGGATCGCCTCGATCTCGGGGACGATGAGGTCGGGCTGGTGGCGGATTACCGCCGCGCGCAGCGCCTCGCCATCCAGCATCGAGAACACCTCGCGCCCATCCGCCAGCTGCATCGCCGGGGCGTTGTCGTAGCTGTCGCAGGCAATCACTCGCGCGCCGAGGCGCTTGGCAGAGATGACGAATTCGCGGCCCAGCTCGCCCGAACCGAGCAGCAGGATGGTGGCAATGTGGCTCATGGGGGAGGGGGTTTAGCGGGGTCCTCGCGGGAGTCCAGAAATGGAGCCCAAAACACCGTTCGCCCTGCGCTTGTCGAAGGGCCGTTCTTCGTCTCGCTCCGATGGTCCAGAAGGAAGGACCGTCCTTCGACGAGCGCAGGACGGACGGCGTGATGCCTTAAGCTGCCCGCCTATATCCTGCCACAGCCACCTTCCCTCCGCCACCGGCGCGCGCCAGTACGAGCCCCAGTTCCGCCTCCCGCAAGGTCCAGTCGACCGTACATTCCACCCGCGCAAGACCTGCACTGGCGGTCAATTGCGGCGCCTTGGCCGAGACGGGAGCGGCGAGGCCGGCGAAGGTGGAGACCACATCCTCGGTCCATTCGCGCGCGCCGCGCGAGGTCATTTCGGGCAGCAGCACCGCGAAGCGCTCGCCGTCCAGCTGCGCCAGTTCATGCCCCGGAAGCGCCATGGTCTCGAGGAACTTGGCAAAGCCCCACAGCACTTCATCCGCCGTGCGCTGGCCATAACGCATCAGCAGCGCACGCATCGCATCGACCGCGAAGACCGCGATCATCTGCCCGCCGCCCTTGGCGAGGTGCCGCCGCAAGCTGGCGCAAAATGCCTGACGGTTCGCAAGGCCCGTCAGCGGATCGGTGACGGCGCGGGCGTGCAATTCGCCTTCGAGACTGCGCACCTGCTGGACGGATCGCATCAGGCACATTGCCCCGTCCGGCGTGCCGGTGTTGTCGCACATCGGCCTGAGGCTGAGCGCGTACCAGCGCTGGCAGTGCGTCTCGCGGCAGGTGTCGCGTTCAGGGCAGGCTATCACGGGAAACTCCGTCCAGCCGGCCTGCATGCGTCCGGCGAGCGCGGCATTGACATGCTCGCCTAGAAAGGCGGCATGATCGCGATCAGCCAAGTCAGTGATATGCGGCAGCAACAATGCGCCGGATAGATCGAGCCCCAGCTCCGCAATATTGGCCGATGCGTGAATGATGAATCCGTGCCGGTCGAGCCGGAGAACAATGTCGCCGGAGGTTTCCTCCAGCAAGCCATGCAAGACATGGCCTTCGACGTCACTCAAACCAATTTTCATGCCGACAGTGCCCCAGCGGTCCAACGAAAGATTCGCCAACTCGCTCCTAGTCAGATTTACTTGGTAACTAACGCGATCCGATTAAGTGAAAACTTCCCCTGTTTTCCCGAAAACGATTCATATTTTTCTGTTAGTTCTGTAAGTATACTCGACTAAAAAACGAATCACCTCCGGGTTTCGTTTACCATATTTTCCCGTTAGGACAGTCTATCCAATACGTATTGCCCGCAATAGGTAACCACTTCTAGGTTCAGGAACCCGGAACTGCTTACAGTTCAATCATGATCCGAACGGATTGGGGGGAGGCGCCGCAGGCTGTGGCAATCCGTTCACGGCATTCGGCGATCACCGCGCTGATCTCGCCATCGCTGCCTGGGCCGGAGGCGAGCATGTCGGGTGCGACGCCGAGCGCGGCGGCAATCGCGTCGAGCCGCTCGGGCAGAGGGCGGGCCTTGCCCTTCTCCCATGCCCAGACTGTCGGCTTACTCACCCCGAGCGTGGCGGCGACTTCGGCGAGCGTCAGCCCTGCTTCGCGCCGCAGCCGGTTGAGCCGCGAGCCCAGTGCCTCGCTCGATGGGTTCGGCAGCGCCGATTGCCGAGGCTGGCTCGGCACGCCGGGCGCAAAGCCCTGCAATTGGGCGGCGGCCAGCGCGGCCGGGCCGATCGCTTGTTCGAAGGCGCAGCCGTACAGCCGCTCACTGCGCCACACCACTGACGCCGTGACGATCCCCGCCTCGGGCAGATCGAGCGAAAGCTGCTCGCCCGTTGCCAGATCGAGCGCGGTTTCGATCAACAGCCCGGCGGCCGAGATATTGTGGATGGTGACATTGGCTTCCTCGCCATCGGGACCCAGCCCGCTGGCCGACAGCCGTAAGTCCCGGCGCGGGGTGGCCCGTTGGCTATCGCTCGCTGCCGCAGAATCCAGATGGGCCTTGATGGCCATGACGTGCGCCCTTTCGCTCTCTGTATGAGAGCCCGCACCATCCGGTTGGAAAGGTTAAAGCGCAGTCACCAACAATGGTTAATTTCGGTGAAGCGAGCTTCCTGTCAGCTAACCGCATCCAGCCCGTAAGCCGTGTGCAGCACGCGCACGGCCAATTCGGTCTCGTCCTCGTCGATCATCACGCTGATCTTGATTTCGGAGGTCGAGATCGCCTGGATATTGATGCCGCGATCCGACAGCGCGCGGAACATCGAGCTGGCAACCCCCGCATGGCTCTTCATCCCGACGCCCACGACCGAGATCTTGGCGATCTTGCTGTCGGTGATGATGCGGTTGAAGCCGATCGAATCCCGCCGGTCTTCCAGCAGCGCCTGCGCGCGGGCAAGGTCGGACTGGGGGACAGTGAAGGTCACATCGGTCTCGCCCTTGTCGCGGCCGACGTTCTGGATGATCATGTCGACATTGATCGAGGCCGCCGCGAGCGGCTCGAAGATGTTGGCCACCGCGCCCGGACGGTCGGGCACGCGGGTGAGGATCACCTTCGCCTCGTTCTTGTCATGCGCGATGCCGGTCACAAGCTGGCGTTCCATCAGGCCCTTCTCCACCAATTCGTCCATTTCCTCGTCCGAGACGATCATCGTCCCGGGCAGATCATCGGCGGGCGGCGCGCCCTCGCCGATGAAGCTCGACAGCACCTGCACGCGCACCTTTTCCTTCATGGCAAGGCCGACCGAGCGGGTCTGGAGCACCTTGGCCCCAACGCTGGCGAGTTCGAGCATTTCCTCGTAAGTCACCGCCTTCTGCTTCTTCGCCTTGGCGACGATGCGCGGGTCGGTGGTGTAGACGCCGTCGACATCAGTGTAGATGTCGCAGCGGTCCGCCTTGATCGCAGCGGCGACGGCGACTGCCGAGGTGTCGGAGCCCCCGCGGCCCAGGGTGGTGATGCGGCCATCGTCCGAGACGCCCTGAAAGCCGGGGATCACCGCAATCTCGCCCGCTTCCATCGCGGCGATCAGCGCGGGCGCGTCGATTTCGTCGATGCGGGCCTTGGCATGGGCCTCGATGGTCTTGATCGGGAGCTGCCAGCCCAGCCAGCTGCGCGCCTTGCAGCCCAAGGCTTGCAGCGTGAGCGCCAGCAGGCCGCTGGTGACCTGCTCCCCGCTTGCCACCACGACGTCATACTCCGCCGGATCGTAGAGCGGATTGGCCTCGCGGCAGAAGTTCACGAGCCGGTCGGTCTCGCCCGCCATGGCGCTGACCACCACGGCGACCTGATCGCCCCGGGCCGCCTGCGCGCGCACGATATTGGCCACCCGGCGGATACGCTCCGTCCCGGCCATCGAGGTGCCGCCGAATTTCATCACGATACGAGCCAAGGCGCCAAAGCTCCTGCTGGTGAGTGTTCGCGGCGGCTGTTAAGGGCGGTTTATGGGAAACGCAAACGTATCGAATGTAACTATCCGCCCCGAGGAAGCCGATTTCTTCGCAAATCTTGCGCGGGACTGGTGGAACCCCAGGGGGCCGATGGCGAGTCTGCATCAGGTGAACCCGGTGCGCATGGCGTTTATCCGCGATGCGATTGACGCGCATTGGCCGGGGGCGGCGACCTCGGCCAAGCCGCTCGCGGGCAAGGCGGCGCTCGATATCGGCTGCGGCGCGGGGCTGGTGTGCGAGCCGCTGGCGCGGCTCGGCGCGGCGGTGACCGGCGTGGATGCCGCGGCGGAGAATGTCGCGGCGGCGAGCGCTCATGCAGAGGGCGTCGGCCTCGACATCCGCTACATGGCGGGCGAGGTTGCGGGGCTGGACATCGGCACCTTTGATCTTGTCACCAGCGTCGAGGTGATCGAGCACGTGGCCGACAAGCCCGCCTTCCTGCGCGATGTCGCAGCGCGGCTGGCGCCCGACGGGCTGCTCGTCATGTCCACGCCAAACCGGACGGCGGCGAGCCGTGTGCTGCTGGTCGGCGCGGCGGAAGCGGTGGGCTATGTCCCCAGGGGCACGCATCACTGGGATGATTTCGTCACGCCTGAGGAGCTGGAGGCTTTGCTGGCGGAGGTGGGACTGACGGTGATGGCCAAGCGCGGGATTGCATGGCGTCCCGGCAAAGGGCTGCACCTGTCGGATGATATGTCGCTCAACTACATCCTGAGCGCGCGGCGGGTTTAGCCATCTTCATCATCCCGGCGCAGGCCGGGGCCCAGCGCATCATGCTCAGCGCTTGCCGCCCTGGGTCCCAGCCTGCGCCGGGATGACGTTCAGGGACAACTCCGCCCCTTCAGTGCCCCGTCGCTGAAGACCCCTGCAACGCCTGCGGCCTTGAGGAGCGCAGCGAGCTTCACGTCGCCGCAGCCCCGGCCCTTCGGCTCCTCCCCCGTCCGCAGCATCGGGGGCAGGAAGTCGTTCTCCGGCCGCACCGTCCATGCGTGCACCGCCAACCCCGCCGCCTTGGCATCCGCCACCAGCTCAGTCGGCGCGCCCTCGGGCGTCAGCGCCAGCGCGATATGGGCCCCCAGCGAATCGGCATATTTCGCGATCTCGGCCAGCCCTGTCGGCGTCACCATCTCCGCATAGCGCATCGCCGGCTCGTCCGCCGGGCCGCCAATGGGGGCGACCAGCTGCACCAGCTTGAACCCGCCGCCGCGCTGTTTCAGGCGTTGAAGCGGGGCGATTTCGAAACTCTGGATGAACACCGGATCGGCGGGTGTGATCCCCAGCTGGCGGAATTCGCGCAGCAGCAGATCGACCATGTCGATGCCCGAGTCCTGCAACAGGAACTCGGGGTGCTTCAATTCGGGGTAGAGCCCGATCCGCCGCCCCGTCGCCGCTTCCTTGGCGCGCACCAGCTTTACGATCTCGGCTAGAGTCGGCACCTGGTACAGCCCGTCAAACCGCGCATTGGCCGGGCGGAGCGACGGGATGCGCTCCTTGGCGCGCAGCGTCCGCAGTTCGGCGAGGGTGAAGTCCTCGGCGAACCATCCCGCCACCTTTTGCCCGTCAATCGTCTTGTCGCGGCGGCGATCCTCGAACTCTTCGCGGCTCGCCACGTCGGTGGTGCCCGACAGCTCGTTTTCGTGCCGCGCAACCAGCACCAGATCCTTGGTCACAACCAGATCGGGCTCGATATAATCCGCGCCCTGATCGATCGCGAGTTCATAGGCGGCGAGGGTGTGTTCCGGCCGCTCCGCACTCGCGCCGCGATGGGCGATGATCAGCATATCCTGCGCCGCCACAGGCGAGGCCGCGATCAGCAGCGCGGCAAGGATCAGGCGGCAATCAATCATGCAACGCTCCTATCGCAGCCCGCGCAGCGGCGAGCCGTTCGGGCCCCTGCCCGGCAATCCGCACGAACGGCACGGCGGCATCCTCCAGCACTTGGGCGACGATCCTTGCAAACCTGTGACGGTCGGCCGGGTCGCTGAAAAAGCGCGTGCCATCGTCGATCCACGGCAGATCGGGTTCGAGCAGCAGATAGAGATCGGCCTTGGGTGCCTGCATCAGTTCGGCGGGGCGCTCACCCAGTAGCATTTCGCACCACGCGGCGGTCATCAGCGCATCGGTATCGGCGATCAGCAGCGGACCCGCCCATTCGGCGGCGGCGGCGATCATCGCCTGCTGCGCAGCGCCGATCAGGAGCAGGTCATCGCGGGTGAGCGGCGTCTTGTGCACCTCGCAATGGCTGCGACCATATTCGCCGACCGTCAACGCCCCGGTCTCTGCGGCGAGCGCGGCGGCCAGCGTGGTCTTGCCGGTGCTTTCCGCGCCATAGAGGCAGAGGGTGCGGCGATAATGGGCCTGCACCGGCTTTGGCAGATAGGCCCAATGCGCCGCCGGATCGGCGCGCACGGCCGAGCCCGAAAGGCCCGCAAGCGGGTCATCCACCAGCCCCAGCACCCGGCCCCCCAGCGGCACGAACAGCCCGCCGACCTGCGCCGCCAGTTCCGCGCCGTAATCCTCGCCCGCGAACAGATAGTCGATGGGTTCGGGGTGGGCGCTCGCCACAATGCCGCGCCAGATCGGCCAGAAATCGGGGCTGTCTTCGGGCACTTGCGGCACCACCGCGCTGTGGCCCAGTACCCGGCAATCGGGCAGCAGATCCTGCATCCACGCCAGCCGCGTCTCGCCCGCGATGGGATCATCAGGCAGCCAGCAGACCAGCACCGTCAGCTCGTCCACCAATGCCCGCGCCGCGCGGATCAGCGCCATGTGCCCGGCGTGGGGCGGCATGAACTTGCCGAGCAGGAACCCGCGCTTTCTCACGCCGCAATCGCCTCGCCGCTGCGCGCCGCCTTGGCCCATGCGATCAGGCCTGCCGTCGCCAATACCAGAAACACGACATAGAGCCCGGCGGTAAGATAGAGCTCACGGTTGAGATAGACCCCGATCGACAGCACATTGATGGCGATCCACAGCGCCCAATTCTCCACCCGCCTCATCGCGAGCAGCACCTGCGCGACCACGCTCGCCCCGGCGATGGTCGCATCGGCATAGGGCAGGGCGGCATCGGTGAAGCGCGCCATCGCCCAGCCGATCCCGATGCTCGATCCGGCGACCAGCACCAGCGCGGCGGCCCGCGCGCGGCCCTCCATCCACCGGACCTCGACCAGCTGCGCCATGCCGCCT
This sequence comes from Erythrobacter sp. W302b, assembly GCF_046452395.1. Lineage (NCBI taxonomy): Bacteria > Pseudomonadati > Pseudomonadota > Alphaproteobacteria > Sphingomonadales > Erythrobacteraceae > Erythrobacter > Erythrobacter sp. W302b. Next base: position 27,791 of record NZ_JBKFDH010000001.1, read on the forward strand.
GCGCGCGCCCATAGCCACCAGCCCCAGCCCTGCACGACGAAGAAGAACACCTGTAATGCCGCCTCGCCATACAGCCGCGCGTCGCGGAAGATCACGAAGTAAAGTGCCACCATCGCCATGCCGAAGGGGTAGTTCCAGATCGAACGCCGGACGAGCAAGCCGATATTGGCCAGCCCGAGCGCGACGGCGATCATCTCCAGCGGATTCATCGAAAGGTATGCTTCAGCTGAGCGCCGCGGCCCATTCGTCCGCCTTGAAGCCGATCAACAAGCCGCCGGCGTGCTCGGCAATCGGGCGCTTGATCACCGAAGGGTTGGCGGCGAGCAGCGCTGGCGCGGTGGCTGCATCTGCGGCGCGGGCCTTGTCCGCATCCGAGAGCGCGCGGAAGGTCGTGCCCTTGCGGTTGACCACTACATCAAGGCCCGCAGCCGCGATCCACGCGGCGACGTTGGCCGGATCGGCCCCTTCCTTCTTGTAATCGTGGAAGGTGTATTCCTGCCCCTGCGCGTCGAGCCACACGCGCGCCTTCTTCACCGTGTCGCAATTGGGGATGCCGTAGAGGTGGATCACACAAAACTCCGTTCGGGCTGAGCCTGTCGAAGCCCTGCTTTTCACTCAAGGATGCAGGGCCGAAGAATAGCGCAGCCCTTCGACAAGCTCAGGGCGAACGGGTCAAGGATGTTTTGCCAGATGCGCGTCGGCAATCGCCACGGCGAGCGCGTCGGCCGCATCGCTTCCGGCAATCCGGACGCCCGGCAGCAGCACCTTCACCATCGCGGCAACCTGCGCCTTTTCCGCCGCCCCGGTGCCGGTGACTGCCTTCTTTACCAGCCGCGCGGCGTGCTCGTTGACGGTGAGCCCCGCCGCCCCGCACGCCGCCAGCACGCTCCCGCGCGCCTGCGCCAGTTTGAGCGTTGATTGCGGGTTCTTGTTGACGAAGATTTCCTCCGCCGCCGCGCGGGCGGGGTGATGGGCGGCGATCACCGCGGCCACCCCCGCCTGCAACGCCGCCAGCCGTTCCGCCATCGGCGCTTCGGGATCGGTCTTGATCTGGCCGTTGGCGATGTGGCTCAGCCGCGCGCCTTCGCTGCGGATGACGCCCCAGCCGGTCGAGGCAAGCGAGGGGTCGAGGCCGAGGATGATCACGCGATCACAGGCCGATCCTGAAGCCGAATCGCCACAGCATGGCGATGAGGAACGCGGCCCCCAGCATCAGTGCCAGCAGCCACTCCCAGCGTTTCAGCCCAACTTCTCCATCACCGCGTCGGAGATTTCGTAGTTCCCCCATACGGTCTGCACATCGTCGTCATCGTCGAGCGCGTCGATCAGCTTCATCAGCGTGCCAGCGGTCGCTTCGTCGACGTCGACGCTCAGCACCGGCTTCCACGCCAGCTTCACATTGTCCGCCGGGCCGAGCACCTTTTCGAGCTCGCCCGCAACGCCGTGCAGCGCATCGGCGGCGGTCCAGATGGTGTGGCCGTCTTCCGAGCTTTCGACATCATCCGCGCCCGCTTCGATCGCGGCTTCGAGCATTGTTTCCTCGTCACCCACGCTGGCGCTGTATTCGATCAGCCCGCGCCGTTCGAAGCCATGCGAGACCGAGCCTTCCGAGCCGAGGTTCCCGCCGTTTTTGGAAAAGGCGGTGCGCACGTTGGTTGCGGTGCGGTTGCGGTTGTCGGTCAGTGCTTCAACAATCAGCGCGACGCCGCCGGGGCCATAGCCTTCGTAGCGGATTTCGGCGTAGTCCTCGCCGCCCGCCATGCTCGCCTTGTCGATCGCGCGCTGGATATTGTCCTTGGGCATCGACTGCGCCTTGGCGGCGTTGACGGCGAGCCGAAGGCGCGGGTTCATGTCGGGATCGGGCATGCCCATCTTGGCCGCGACGGTGATCTCGCGGCTCAACTTGGAGAACATCGCCGAGCGTTTCTTGTCCTGCGCACCCTTGCGATGCATGATGTTTTTGAACTTGGAATGGCCTGCCATTGGACGACTTCACCGAAAATGTTGGAAATGGTGGCGGGGGCCTTACTCCGGCAGGCGCGCTCGGCGCAAGGGCGCGCATCGTCGATGTAATGCGGTTTGCGCTGCGTCCGAGCTTCGTTGCAGAACCGATCGCAACAGGTTGGCAGGCCGTTAAGGCGCTGGCGGTGCTGCTTGCGATCAGCGTTGCGATCATGATCCCGCTCGGCTTGATACTGGTTCAGGTTGACCTTCCGACGGCGATCCGTGGGCAACGGGTCGAACCTCCACCAAAGCAGCTTCGTGACCTTTTCGTCGCGCTGGCGTTTGCGCCAGTCTTCGAAGAATTGGTGTTCCGCTCCTGGCTGTCGGGACGGGTCGCGGCGCTGCGCTACGGGCTCTTCGGGCTTGTCGCACTCATGCTCTTGCTGGCGGACATCGCACTTGCGACCAGCGGGAGAGCGCTGTCCGGTTTGGCGGTAGTGGTAGCGTTCGCCGGGCTTGTGCAATGGGTGCGGACGCACGAAGCTGACCGGGCCGTGCCGTCATGGTTCATTGCGCAATTCCGCTGGTTCGTGTGGGGATCATCGCTGATATTCGGGCTGATCCACCTCGGCAATGATGACACGCCGTCAGGACTGCTTGGGCTAATTGCGGTCGCGCCGCAGATGATTGGCGGTGTCCTTCTCGCCTACACCCGCACGCGGCTGGGATTGGGGTGGGCGATCCTCCATCATAGCCTCTACAATGCCGTGTTTTTCGGCGTACCCGCTGCTTTGCGCTAAGGCGCGATGTCGAAGTGGAGCGCGGTGATCTGCTCGACGGCAAGCTTGCGGTAGAGCGCCCGAGCGGGCTCGTCCTCGGGGTCGATGTCGGCCTGTACGAAGATCGTCCAGGCGCCGATGTCCCGGGCAATGACCCTGAGATGATCGATCAACGCGCTGGCAACGCCCCGCCGACGAGCCGCTTCAAGCACCGCCAGATCATAGATGTAAATCTCGCTGCGGGCCTGTTCGAACTTGGGCAGGACATAGGCCGTCAGCGCCCCGACCGGGATGCCGTCCCGTTCGGCGAGCAAGGCGATGTGATCGGGATTGGCCAGCCAGCGCGCCGCCCACGGCTCGTCCGGCGGCGCATCGGCATAATCCTCGGGGGCCTCGAAGGCTTCCGCGAACACCGCATTGATGACCCGCAGACCGGCAATGTCGCCCGGCCCGACGCGGCGGATGGTCGCCGCTCCGGTCAGACCCGCACCGCCGTGCCGCTGGCGCTCACCATCAGCATCGAACCGTTGGGGCCGATCACCTCGTAGTCGAGGTCGATTGCAACCACGGCATTGCCGCCCAGTGCCGCCGCTTCGGCCTGAAGCTCCTGAATCGCCTGCGTGCGGGCATCGGCGAGGATGCGTTCATAGCTCCCCGACCGCCCGCCGACGATGTCGCGGATGTTGGCGAACAGATCTCGGAACAGGTTCGCGCCGACGATCACCTCGCCGGTGACGATGCCGAGGTAGTCCTGGATCGGACGGCCTTCGAGCGTCGGGGTGGTGCTGACGATGACGCCGCGCGAATCTTTCCAGGGGGATGCCATGGGAGTGTCTCCTCTCAATGCTGTCTTACCGAGATAACACAGCTTGGCGCAATTTCAATGACAGACGCGCGCAGGCCTGCCGCCTCACGCCATCCCGAGCGCGGTCTTGTAGGTCTCCAGCAGCATGTCCTGCTCGCTGCGATCATCGGGCTTCATCTTCCGAAGACGCACGATCTGGCGCATGATCTTGGGATCATAGCCGACCGCCTTGGCTTCCATGTAGACGTCGCGGATGTCGTCGGCGATGCCCTTCTTTTCTTCCTCGAGGCGTTCGATGCGCTCGATCAGCAGGCGCAGGCGGTCATCGGTCGATTGGGCTTCGTCGGCCATGGGGGGGCTCCATATTGTGTGAGAATCGGTTTCCCGGTGCGATAGCCGCGCGGGGCTATGCGTTGAAGGCGCTGTGCAAAAGTTCCTGCGCCGGTCCCACCCCGTCCTGAAAGGATGGGGTGGGACGGGCCTATTCTGCGTTCTTCGCCACGCTCTCGGCCATCCGGGCGAGCTGTTCTTCGGTTGCCGGGGTCTGGCGGGTCGCTTTCCATTCCGCACTGGGCATCCCGTGGATCACTTCGCGTGCGGCTTCCTTGTCGCCGGGGTAGCCCGCATCGCGAATCCAGTCGGCCAAGCAATTGCGGCAGAACCCGGCGAGCCCCATCAGATCGATGTTCTGGGCATCGTGCCGGTGCCGCAGATGCCGCACCAACCGGCGGAAGGCGGCGGCGGCCTGCGCGTCATCGAGGCTGTCGAGCGGATCGGCATTGCTATTCATCGCGGCTTTTCCTTGAGTTGAAAAACGGGTGTGCCATAGGCGACCCTAACGAGGGATCACCAAAAATGTCACGACGCGATCAGTCACGGATCGACCCGCGCGGCCGCAAGGTCAAAATTCTCGCCACCATCGGACCGGCCAGCCGCTCGCCCGAGATGCTTGAGCGCCTGGTGCGGGCGGGGGCCGATGCCTTCCGCCTCAACATGAGCCACGGCGCACATGCCGATCACGAGGCGGCGGTGCACGCGATCCGGGCGCTCGAAAAGCAGTTCGCCCGCCCGATTGCGATCCTTGCGGACCTGCAAGGGCCCAAGCTGCGCGTCGGCACGTTCAAGGATGGTCAGGCGGTGATCCGCCATTCGGGCCACTTCGTGCTCGACCGCGACGAGACGCCGGGCGACGAAAACCGCGTCTGCCTGCCGCACCCGGAACTGTTCGGCATCATGGAGCGTGGCCAGCGCCTGCTGATCAATGACGGCAAGATCCGCCTGAAGGTGCTCGAAGCCGATGACAGCCGCATCCTGTGCAGCGCCGAAGTCGGCGGGGTGATCTCCGACCGCAAGGGCGTCAACGTCCCCGATGCCGAGGTGCCGATCCCGGCGCTGACCGAGAAGGACCGCCGCGATCTCGCCTTCGCCACCGAGCACGGGGCCGACTGGATCGGCCTCAGCTTCGTGCAGCGACCAGAGGACATCGCCGAAGCCCGCAAGCTGATTGGCACCCATGGCACCGCGATCTGCGCCAAGATCGAAAAGCCGCAGGCCGTCCAACGGCTCGATGCGATCATCGAACTGGCTGACGGCATTATGGTCGCCCGCGGCGACCTGGGCGTCGAGCTGGAGCCCTACGAGGTGCCGCCGCTGCAAAAGCGCATCGTCAACGCCGCGCGCCGGGCGGGCAAGCCGGTGATCGTGGCGACGCAGATGCTCGAGAGCATGATCGAGGCTCCGACGCCGACCCGCGCGGAAGTCTCCGACGTCGCCAACGCGGTCTATGACGGGGCCGACGCCGTGATGCTCTCGGCCGAAAGCGCAGCGGGGGCATGGCCGGAAGAATCGGTCGCGATGATGGACCGCATCGCGGTGCAGGTGGAGCGGGACGAAGGCTACAAGGCGCGGGTGCGTTTCCTCGATACGCCGCCCGATGCGACCACTTCCGACGCGCTGGCCCATGCCTGCATGACCATCGCCGATACCGTGCCGATCAGCGCGATCACTGTGTTCACCACCAGCGGCTCGACCGCCCGCCGGGTGGCGCGCGAGCGTCCGGCGACTCCGGTGCTCGTGCTGACCCCTTCGATCCGCACCGCACGCCGGATGGCGCTGCTGTGGGGCGCACACGCGGTGGCGACCAAGGACATCGGCAGCTTCGAGGAAATGATCGGCAAGGGCAAGCGCATGGCGCTGCGGCACAAGTTCGCCAGCGCGGGGGCCAAGCTGATCGTGCTCGCCGGGGTGCCGTTCGGGATGCCGGGGGCGACCAACCTGCTCCACGTGGTGAGCGTGACTGGCGACGAGCTGGAAAAGCACAAGAATTAGCGCGCGCTTCGGCCGCGATATGTGCGCAAGCGCCTATGCGTGCTTCAATCGCTGTCCACCGCTTGCTATGCATGCCTCTCATCCGAGGGAGGACGTCATGAAGCAGGCTATTCTGGGGATCGCGACGCTCGCGCTGTCGGGTTGCGTCGTGAGTATCAACGACACGGCGTCCGATGGGGCCGAGCCTGTGCCTCCGCCGCCCGCGCCGATGGTGTGCAATGCCGCAGCGGCGCAGTCCCACGTCGGCCGCACGGCGTCGCAATCGAACGGGGAAGCGATCCTCAAGGACAGCGGCGCGCGGACCCTGCGCTGGGGCCCGCCGAATGCGGCCTGGACGATGGATTACCGTGAGGATCGGGTGAATGTGCGGTATGACGCGCAGATGAAGATCGTCGAGATTACCTGCGGATGACGGATGACACAGCGGCCCGGCACAGGGTGACATCGGGCTCCCCATACGAGGCGATCTTCGGTTTCGCCCGTGCGGTGCGAGAGGGCAATCGGATTATCGTCGCCGGGACCGGCCCGGTCGAACCGGATGGCTCCACCACGCCCGGCGATGCCGCCGCGCAGGCGACGCGGGTCTGCGCGATCATCGTGGCCGCGATCGAGGAATTGGGCGGCAGCGCGGCAGACGTGGTGCGCACCCGGATGCTGCTCACCGATCCGGCCGATCAGGATGCGGTGGGGGCGGTCCATGCGCAGTTCTTCGGCGCGGCCCGTCCGGCGGCGACCATGGCTGGCGTGGCTTGGCTGTGCCGCCCCGAATGGAAGATCGAGATCGAGGCCGAGGCGGTCATCCGCGGTTGATCACCCGCCGGTCTGCCCGGCGCGCTCGTGCATAGCCGCCGCCAGCCGTGTTTCGAGCAAGGCGATCAGGGCGGTCAGATCGGGTAGCGCATCAAGCTCCGCCGCGCTGACCAGCACCTCCGGCACCGGCGCTCGCCCGCTCAGCAGGATCACCGGTAAGGCCAGATCGCCCCCCTCCGGTTGGCGGCGAAACTCGTCGCGGTAGAGGAACCGCGTCGGCAGACCGGTCCCGTCAAGGAACCGCCGCCACTCGCCCTGCATCGAGACCTTGCCATAGGTCAGCGCGCACAAGGCGCAGGGGTAGGTTGATGGCGACACGAGTTTGTGCACCATGTCGCCCAATGCCGAAATCAGGCCGCTCTTGGCATTATAGACGAAGATCAGGGTCACAGTTGTGCTTATCATTCGGATACATACGCCCCATCAATGCATCCCGATGTGGCACGGACACGCCACACTAGCAAATTTCCGCAAGCCATGATCCCGCGCCGCTCTTTTCGAGGGCGAACAAGGCGGCTAGAGCACCTGCCATGCACGGACAGTTTCAACTCACCGAAGACCAGCTTGCCATCCGCGAGGTTGCGCAGCGCTTCACCGCCGACCAGATCACGCCCCACGCGGCCGAATGGGACGAAAAGCACATTTTCCCGCGCGAGACGATCCAGCGCAGCGCCGAACTCGGCTTTGGCGCGATCTACGTCTCCGAACAGTCAGGCGGCATCGGGCTCGGGCGGCTGGAAGCGGCGCTGATCATGGAGGCGATGGCCTATGGCTGCCCTTCTACCAGCGCCTTCATCTCGATCCACAATATGGCCGCGTGGATGATCGACCGCTTCGGCGGCGAGGCGGTCAAGGCCAAGTACCTTCCCGATCTCGTCACCATGGACAAAATCGCCAGCTACTGCCTGACCGAACCCTCGAGCGGATCGGACGCCAGCGCCCTGCGCACCACGGCACGGCGGGACGGCGACCACTTCATCGTCAACGGCACCAAGCAGTTCATTTCGGGCGCGGGCGCGAACGAGATCTACGCGGTGATGGTCCGCACCGGCGAGGATGGGCCGAAGGGCATTTCCTGCCTCGTGATCGAAAAGGACATGCCCGGCGTCAGCTTCGGCGCGAACGAAAAGAAGCTCGGCTGGCATTCGCAGCCGACTGCGCAACTGGTGCTCGAAGATGTGCGCGTGCCGGTCGAAAATCTCGTCGGCGGCGAGGGCGAAGGCTTCCGCATCGCGATGATGGGGCTGGATGGCGGCCGGCTGAACATCGGCGCCTGCTCGCTCGGCGGGGCGCAGCGGTGTCTTGACGAGGCGATCCAGTACACCAAGGGCCGCAAGCAGTTCGGGCAGGCCGTGGCCGAGTTCCAGAACACCCAGTTCATGCTCGCCGATATGGCGACCGATCTCGAAGCCGCGCGTGCGCTGCTTTATCTCGCGGCGGCCAAGGTCACCGACAACGCGCCTGACAAGACCCGCTTTTCCGCGATGGCGAAGCGGCTGGCGACGGATAATGGCTCGTCGGTCGTCGACCGCGCGCTGCAATTGTTCGGCGGTTACGGCTACCTCCAGGACTACCCGATCGAGCGCTTCTGGCGCGATCTGCGCGTCCACTCGATCCTTGAAGGCACCAACCAGATCATGCGGATGGTGGTGGGCCGCGACCTGCTGCGCCAGTGAGCGCCGTGCGTCTTGCCCTGACGACATTGGTGGTGCCCGAATACGACGCAGGGATCGCATTCTGTGTGGGCGCGCTCGGGTTCCAGCTGATCGAGGACCGCGATATGGGCGCAGGCAAGCGCTGGGTCGTGGTTGGCGGAGCCGAGGGTGGGCGGTTGCTGATTGCGAAGGCCGCCAACGACGCGCAAGCCGCTGCCATCGGCAAGCAAACCGGCGGGCGAGTCGGCTTCTTTGCGCACACCGATGATTTTGCAGGTACCCATGCGCGGCTTATCGATGCAGGGGTGCAGTTTCACGAGCAGCCGCGCCACGAAACCTATGGCACAGTTGCCGTCTTCAGCGATCCATTTGGCAATCGCTGGGACCTGATCGAACCGAAAGAACCGGGGCAATGACCGAAGACGTTCTCATCCGCACCAATGGCCCGATCGGCCATATCAGCCTCAATCGCCCCAAGGCGCTTCACGCGCTGACGCTGGAGATGTGCCACGCGATGAGCGCGGCGCTGACGGCGTGGGCAGGCGACGACAGCATCAAGGCGGTGATCCTCGATCATGCCGAAGGGCGCGGGTTCTGTGCGGGCGGTGATATCGCCTTCCTGCGCAACTCGGCGCTGAATGATGGCGGTGCATCGGGACGGCGGTTCTTCCACGACGAGTACCAGCTCAACCACCAGATGTTCACCTATGACAAGCCCATCGTCGCCTTCATGGACGGCATCACGATGGGCGGCGGCGTGGGGATTTCGCAGCCCGCGAAGTATCGCGTCGCGACCGAGAACACCCGGTTCGCCATGCCCGAGACCGGGATCGGACTGTTCCCTGACGTGGGCGGCGGCTGGTATCTGTCGCGGCTCGGGCGCAGGCTGGGCCAGTTCCTGGCCTTGACGGGGGCGCGGCTCGATGGGGCCGAATGCCTGTGGACCGGGCTGGCCACGCATTATGTCCCGCACAACATGGTTGAGGACCTGAAGGCGCGCATTCACGATCATCCCGATCGGATTTCGGGCATCCTCAGCGAACCGGTCGGTACCCCTCCCAAAGCGCGGATCGAGTCCAACGCGGATCGGATCGCCAAGCATTTCGCGTCCGATTCCTACGAGGACATCCTCGCCAGCCTCGAAGCGGCTGCCGATGCCGGTGACGACTGGGCGATCAAGGAACGCGATACGCTCGGCACCAAGAGCCCGCAGACCTGCAAGGTCGCGCTGCGCCAGCTGGCGGAAAGTGCGGCGCTGACCGACTTCGCCGACAATATGCGCATGGAATACCGCATCGCCAGCCGCGTGCTGACCCGCCCGGATTTCGCTGAGGGCGTGCGCGCGGTGATTGTCGACAAGACCAATGATCCCAAATGGGACCCGGCTACCCCCGAAGGCGTGACCGAGGATTTGCTCGACGCAATCTTCGCGCCCCTGCCCGAGAGCGAGGAGTGGGCACCGCTCAGCTAATCACCCCCCCAGCACCGACATGCTGAACGTGTTTCAGCATCCATTTTGCCAATAGCGCAGTCGGTGCGGGCCGAAGCATGGACCCTGGAACGAGTTCAGGGTGACGAAGGAGAGAAAGGCCGATGGCCACATACGAAACCATCACCGCCGAGCCGAATGCGCGCGGCACCACCGGCGTCACGCTGCTGACGATCAACCGCCCGCAGGCACTGAACGCGCTCAACTCGAAGGTTCTCGAAGAGCTGATCCACGCCTTTGCCGCCTATCAGGCCGATGGCTCGCAGCTCTGCGCAATCCTCACCGGCAGCGGCGACAAGGCCTTTGCCGCCGGGGCCGACATCAAGGAAATGAGCGAGAAGGTGGCGGCCGACTTCTACATCGACGATTTCTTCAGCCCTTGGACGAGCGAAATCGTCAAGAAGACCCGCAAGCCGTGGATCGCGGCGGTGAATGGCTTTGCCTTGGGCGGCGGGTGCGAATTGGCGATGATGGCGGACTTCATCATCGCTTCGGACAAGGCGCGCTTCGGCCAGCCTGAAATCAAGCTCGGCGTGGCTCCGGGCATGGGCGGATCGCAGCGGCTGACCCGTGCGATCGGCAAGTCGAAGTCGATGGAAATGTGCCTCACCGGGCGGATGATGGATGCGACCGAAGCGGAGCGCAGCAACCTCGTCGCCCGCGTGGTTCCGCATGAGGAACTGATCGCCGAGACGCTCAAGACGGCTGCGACGATCGCCGGGATGCCGCCGATGGCGGTGATCGCCAACAAGGAAATGGTGAACTCGGCCTTCGAGATGACCCTCGATCAGGGCCTGATTGTCGAGCGCCGGATCTTCCAGATCCTCGCCGCGTCCGAGGACAAGGTCGAGGGCATGGCGGCGTTTATCGAGAAGCGCGAAGGCCAGTGGAAGGGGCGGTAGGTTCAGGCGTCACCCCAGCGAAAGCTGGGGCCTAGGGCTTCGAGCGCGGCACCCAGCCGCTTGAGATCCCAGCTTTCGCTGGGAAGACGGGAGAGAGGAAAGCCATGAAAATCGCCTTTATCGGCCTCGGTAACATGGGCGGCGGGATGGCCGCGAACCTTGTGAAGGCGGGCCATGATGTCCGCGCGTTCGATCTCAGCGAACCCGCACTTGCGTCTGCGCGCGATGCGGGGTGCAGCACATTCGCCACCGCGAAGGAAGCCTGCGAAGGCGCTGAAGCGGTCGTCTCGATGCTGCCCAACGGCGCCATCGTGCAGCAGGTCTATTGGGACGACGTTATCGGCCACGCCCCGGAAGGCGCGATCCTGCTCGATTGCTCGACCATCGATGTTGCCACCGCGCGCGAGGTGATCGCCGTTACCGAACAGCATGGCTACCAGATGGTCGATGCGCCTGTGTCCGGCGGGATCGCCGCGGCGGCGGGCGGCACGCTCACCTTCATGGTCGGCGGCTCTGACGCGGCCTTCGCCCGCGCCAAGCCGATCCTTGACGCGATGGGCAAGGCGGTGATCCATGCTGGCGCAGCGGGGACGGGGCAGGCGGCCAAGATCTGCAACAACATGCTGCTTGCGATCCACATGATCGGCACCTGCGAAGCCTTTGCCATGGCGCAGAAGCTGGGGCTGGATGCGCAGACGTTCTACGACATTTCCAGCGTCTCGAGCGGGCAGAACTGGTCGATGACGTCCTATTGCCCGGTTCCCGGCGTTGGCCCGGTGACCCCCGCGGACAACGACTATCAGGGCGGGTTCGCGGCGGGCCTGATGCTGAAAGACCTGCGCCTCGCCATGGAAGCGGCGCAAGGCGCGGGCGCAACGGTGGCGCTGGGCGAACACGCGCGCGCGATCTACGAAGCCTTTGCCAAGGACAATGCGGGCACCGACTTTTCGGGGATTATCCGCACGCTTTGAGCTTCGCCAATCGCTGGGTCTCAACCCGTTCCTCGCCATCTTGCGGGGCCGCTGCCAAGGCGAAAGCCTACGGAAAAGTGCCCGCAATGATGGTGGCGATTTGCCGGCTGGCGGTGCCGTCGCCATAGGGATTGTGCGCGCGGGACATGGCCTCATAGGCGGCCGGATCATCCAGCAGGCGCGATGTTTCTGCAACAATGACAGCCGCATCAGCGCCGACCAGCTTGGCTGTCCCGGCGGCGACACCTTCCGGCCGCTCGGTCGTGTCGCGCATCACCAGCACCGGCTTGCCGAGGCTGGGGGCTTCCTCCTGAATGCCGCCGGAGTCGGTCAGCACGATATCGCTCGCCGCCATCATCGCCACAAAATCGAGGTAATCCAGCGGGTTGATCAGCGCGATGTTGTCGCGCCCCGCCAGCGCCGGTTGCATCACGCCGCCAACGTTGGGATTGGGGTGCAGCGGATAGATGATCGCCACGTCATCGCGTGCGGCAAGCATCTGCAAAGCCTGTGCAATTTGCACCATCCCGGCCCCGAAATTCTCGCGTCGGTGGGCTGTCACGGCGATGATCCGCTTGCCCGCAAATCGCGCCTTGAGCGGGGCGATCGCCGGTGCCAGAGCGGGGTCGGCCGCGATCTTTGCCCGCGCGTAAAGCAGTGCATCGATCACGGTGTTGCCGGTCACGTGAATGGATTTTTCATTCACGTTTTCGAGGCGTAAGGCCGCTGCCGCCGTTGCGGTCGGCGCGAAGTGCAGGTCGGCGATCACGCCTGTCACCTTGCGGTTCACCTCTTCGGGCCAGGGCGAATAGATGTCGCCGCTGCGCAAACCCGCCTCCACATGCCCCACCGGGATGCGCCGGAAATAGCACGCGAGGCTGGCCATCATCGTCGTCAATGTGTCGCCATGCACCAGCACATGATCGGGCCGCAACTCGTCCAAAACCTGCCCAAAACGCGTTATGAGCCGCGATGAGAGCGCATCGAGCGACTGATCCGGCTGCATCAGATCGAGGTCGACATCGGGCACCAGACCGGCCAGCGCCAGCACGGAATCGAGCAGCTCGCGGTGCTGCGCGGTCACCACGACCCTCACATCGAACCGCCCGGTTTCCCGCAGCGCGGCGACCACCGGGAACATCTTGATCGCTTCGGGCCGGGTGCCGAAGGTCACCAGAATGCGGGGCAGCCCGCCGCGGTCTGTCATCGCCGCAACATGCCCCGCGTGTCGAACACCAGCTTGCCCGCCAGATCGGCGGCGGAGAGATGCTTGAACGCGGTGTGATCGACCAGCACCACCACAATTTCCGCCTGCCGCAGCGCGGCGTCAAGCGTCACCAGCGTTGCCCCCGTGCCTTTGAACGCCTTGGGCAATTCTTCGGTAAAGGGCTCGACCACCACTATGCGGTTCCCATGCGTGTGGGAAAGGGCCTCGGCGATTTCGAGCGCGGGGCTTTCGCGGAAGTCGTCGATGTCGGGCTTGAAGGCAAGGCCGAGCAGCGCGACCTTGCCCTCGGGCGCGGCATCCAGCAGCGCGCGGATCTTGCTTTCGGTGTGCACCGCCTTGTGATCATTGACCTCGCGCGCGGTGCGTACCAGTCGCGCGGCCTCAGGCGCGCCGGCGACGAGAAACCACGGGTCGACCGCGATGCAGTGCCCGCCCACGCCGGGGCCGGGCTGGAGGATGTTGACGCGCGGGTGACGGTTGGCGAGGCGGATCACCTCCCACACATCCACCCCGATCACATCGGCGATCATCGACAGTTCGTTGGCGAAGGCGATGTTGACGTCGCGGAAGGAGTTTTCGACCAGCTTGACCGTCTCGGCCACGCGCGCGGTGGTGGTGAGGCAGTCGCCCTTGACGAAGCTCGTATAGAGCACAGCCGCGCGTTCGGCGCAGGTCGGGGTAACACCGCCGATCACGCGGTCATTATGCACCAACTCGTTGACGATCCGGCCCGGCAGCACGCGCTCGGGGCAATAGGCCAGCGCGATGTCCGCCTCGTCCTCGCAGCCATCGCGGGGGACAACCAGATCGGGGCGCGCTTCGGCGATGATCGCGGCGACGCGCTCGGTCGTGCCGACGGGCGAGGTGCTTTCGACGATGACGCAGGCGCCCGGCACAATCCGGGGCGCAATCGCGCGGGCGGCGGCTTCGACATAGGAGATGTCGGGAGAATTATCCGGCCCCAGTGGCGTGGGGACGGCGATCATGTAGAAGCTGGCGGTCGGCACCTCGGTCGAGGCGACCAGTGTTTGCGCGGTGATCGCGTCGTGCACCAGCTTGTCGAGGTCGCGCTCTTCAATGTGCACGCCGCCCGCATTCACGGTGTCGACCACCTTCTGCGAGACATCAACGCCGCACACGCTCCAGCCGTAGCTGGCGAGCAGCGCGGCGGTTGGCAGGCCGATATAGCCAAGGCCAATCACCGCAACCTGATGATCCGGTGCGGGATGGGCGAGGCCCTTGCGCCCAAGCGCGGCGGTGGCATCGAAAGGAGCATTCATGCGAGGTCGTGTCCCGGTTTTCAGCCGGAACATTGCCCGCAAAGCCCTTAAAATCGCGTTAGGCTTGCTGCGATTTTCACCATGCGGCGGCGGGGCCGCGGCTCAGTCACGGGCTTCCAGCGATGCGCGCCACTTCGGCGAGCACCCGTTCGGCCCATTCGGCGCGGCAGATCAGGAGATCGGGCATATAGGTGAGAGGCTGGTTGTAGACGAGCGGGCTGCCGTCGATGCGCGAGCAGTGGAGCCCGTGCGCCAGCGCCACGGCCACGGGGGCGCAGCTGTCCCATTCGTGCTGGCCGCCGGAGTGGAGATAGACCTCCGCCTCGCCGCGCACCACGGCCATCGCCTTGGCCCCGGCGCTGCCCATCGGCACCAGATCGCCGCCCAGCGCTTTGGCGACCTCCTCGGCCTCGGGCGCGGGGCGGCTGCGGCTGACGAGAAAGCGCGGGCGGGCCGCCATGGGCGGGAGCGGCTGCGGCTGGTCAGAACGCAGCACCACGCCGCCGTTGAGGTCGGGCAGCGCGACCGCGCCGATGCTCGCCACACCGTCCACCGCAAGCGCGACATGCACCGCCCAATCGGACCGCGCCTCGCCATATTCGCGGGTGCCATCGACAGGATCGACGATCCACACCCGGCTTTGGGAACAGCGCCGGGTATCGTCCTTCTCTTCTTCCGAAAGCAGGCCATCCTCGGGCCGCGCCGTGCGGATCGCATCGCACAGCAAACGATTGGCGGCAGCATCGCCCGCATCGCCCAGCGCCTTGCCGGTCAGGCCCGATCCGGCCCGCACGTCCAGCGCCAGTTGCCCGGCCGCGTAGGCCAGCCGCGCCGCCAGCGCGGCATCATCAAGATCGGTCAGCGTCATTTGAGCGGCAGGATCTGCTGGATAATGAAGCGCGCGGCTTCCTCCGGCGTCATGTCCACTGTGTTGACGCGGATTTCGGGTGCCTCAGGCGGCTCATAGGGGCTGTCGATCCCGGTGAAGTTCTTGAGCTGGCCGGACCGCGCCTTCTTGTAGAGGCCTTTCACATCGCGGGCTTCGGCGACGGAGAGCGGGGTATCGACGAAGATTTCGATGAACTCGCCTTCGGGCAGCATCTCGCGCACCATCTGCCGCTCGGCCCGGAAGGGCGAAATGAAGGCGGTGAGCACGATCAGCCCGGCATCCGCCATCAGCTTGGCGACCTCGCCTACGCGGCGGATATTCTCGATCCGGTCCGCCTCGGTAAAGCCGAGATCGCGGTTCAGGCCGTGGCGCACATTGTCGCCATCGAGCAGGAAGGTGTGGCGGTTCATCACGAACAGCTGCTTTTCGACCTCGTTGGCGATGGTCGATTTGCCAGAGCCCGACAGGCCGGTGAACCACAGCACCTTGGGCTTCTGGTTCTTCATCCCCGCGTGATTGTCGCGGGTGATCGCGACCGGCTGCCAGTGGACATTGTCCGCGCGGCGCAGGTTGAATTCGATCATCCCGGCGGCGACCGTGGCGTTGGTGAACTTGTCGATCAGGATGAACCCGCCGAGCTGGCGGTTGGCGCTATAGGGCTCGAAGGCGATCGGACGGTCGGTCGCGAATTCGGCGACCCCGATGGCGTTGAGCGTCAACGTCTTGGCAGCGAGATGTTCGAGGCTGTTGACGTCGATCTCGTATTTGGGCGGCTGCACGGTGGCGGTGACCATCTGCGTGCCGAGCTTGAGCCAATAGCCGCGCCCGGGCTTCAGCGCCTCTTCGTCCATCCACACGAAGGTCGCGCAGAACTGGTCGGAGGCCTGCGGCGGATCGCCCGCGGCGGCGATGAGGTCGCCCCGGCTGCAATCGACCTCGTCGGCGAGCGTGAGCGTGACGGACTGGCCCGCCACCGCCTCCTCCAAGTCGCCGTCAAACGTGGTGATCGTCTTGATCGTGCTGGTCTTGCCCGAAGGCACGATCCGCACCGCGTCGCCCGGGCGGATGGTGCCGCTGGCGATCTGGCCCGCAAAGCCGCGGAAATCGAGATTGGGGCGATTGACCCATTGCACCGGCATGCGGAAGGGTTGGGCTTGCGCGGCAGCGGCGTCGACCTCGACGGTTTCGAGATAGTGGATCAGCGACGGCCCGCCATACCACGGCGTGTTGGCCGAAGCCGCGGTGATATTGTCGCCCTTGAAGCCCGAGATCGGGATCGCGGTGAAGTCGGCAATCCCGATGCTGGTGGCGAAGGCGCGGTAATCGGCCACGATCCGGTCAAACACGGCTTGGTCATAGCCGACCAGATCCATCTTGTTCACCGCCAGCACCACATGGCGGATGCCCAGCAGGTGAACGAGGTAGGAATGCCGCCGCGTCTGTTGCAGCACGCCCTTGCGCGCATCGATCAGGATCACCGCAAGGTCGGCGGTCGAGGCGCCCGTGACCATGTTGCGGGTGTATTGTTCGTGCCCCGGCGTATCCGCGACGATGAACTTGCGCTTTGCGGTCGTGAAAAAGCGATAGGCGACGTCGATCGTGATCCCCTGCTCGCGCTCGGCCGCGAGGCCATCGACCAGCAGGGCGAAGTCGATGTCCCCGCCTTGCGTGCCGTGTTTGATGCTGTCGGATTCGAGCGCCGCAAGCTGGTCTTCGAAGATCATCTTGGAATCGTACAGCAACCGTCCGATCAGGGTCGACTTGCCATCATCGACAGAGCCGCAGGTGATGAAGCGCAGCAGGCTCTTGTGCTGGTGCGCCTCGAGATAGGCGTCGATATCCTCGGCGATGAGGGCGTCGGTCTGGAAGGAGGAGGGCGTGTCCATCAGAAATACCCCTCCTGCTTCTTGTCTTCCATGCTGGCCGATTGCCCCTTGTCGATCGCGCGGCCCTGGCGTTCCGATCCCGTCGCGAGCAGCATTTCCTGGATGATGTCGTTCATTTCCGTCGCGTCACTGATGGTGGCGCCGGTCAGCGGGTAGCAGCCCAGCGTGCGGAAGCGGACGGAGCGGGTGACGGGCTCCTCGCCCGGTTCCAGCCGGAAGCGGTCGTCATCCACCACGAGGATCATCCCGTCACGCTCCACCGTCGGGCGGGGCTTGCTGAAATAGAGCGGCACGATGTCGATCTTTTCCAGCGCGATATATTGCCAGATGTCGAGCTCGGTCCAGTTCGAGATCGGGAAGACGCGGATGCTTTCGCCCTTGGTCTTCTTGGCGTTGTAGAGGTTCCACAGCTCCGGGCGCTGGTTCTTGGGGTCCCAGCGGTGCGCGGCTGAGCGGAAGGAGAAGATGCGCTCCTTCGCGCGCGCCTTTTCCTCGTCGCGCCGCCCGCCGCCGAAGGCCGCGTCGAAGCCATGCGCGGTCAGGGCGCGCTTCAGCGGATCGGTCAGCTGCGCCTGGCTGTAGAGCGCGCTGCCGGTGTCGAAGGGGTTGATCCCCTGCGCCTCGGCGTCTTCGTTCTGGGCGATGATCAGCTTCAGCCCATAGTCGCGCACGGTCTTGTCGCGGTGGGCGAGCAGATCGGCGAAATCCCACCCGCTCGCCACATGCAGCATCGGGAAGGGTGGCGGCGCGGGGTAGAAGGCCTTGCGCGCCAGATGCAGCATGACCGAGCTGTCCTTGCCCACCGAATAGAGCATGACCGGGTTTTCCGCCTCGGCCACGACTTCGCGGAAGATATGGATGCTCTCGGCCTCAAGCCGTTCAAGATGGGTCAGACTTCGCATGGGAGTGCAGGTAAAGACTGCGCGGCCCGTCACAAGCAATTTTGCCTTTGCGCTGCGATGGAGCGCCTTGGGATGGGGCTGGCAATGTGGAGACTTGCTCTTGGCTTTGCGGCGCGCTTAAGGCTTGCCGAAAGGGAGAGATATATGAGCCATCCGTCCGGGCCGCTTGCGGGCCTTCGCGTTCTTGAATTCAGCGGGATCGGCCCCGGCCCGCACGTGGCGATGCTGCTGGCCGATCTGGGCGCAGAAGTGGTGCGGATCGATCGGCCGGGTGCCGGCGTCAGCAACCCGGTGGTGGAGCGCGCCCGCCACCGGCTCGCGGTCGATCTGAAAAGCGATGAGGGCAAAGCGACCGTGCGTGCCGCCGCCGCCGCCGCCGACGTGCTGATCGAAGGCTTCCGCCCCGGGGTGATGGAGCGTCTGGGGTTGGGGCCGGACGAGCTGCTCGCTGCCAACCCGCGCCTTGTCTATGCGCGGATGACCGGCTGGGGGCAGGACGGCCCGCTCGCACAGGCCGCGGGGCATGACATCAATTACATCGCCATTACGGGCGCGCTTGCGGCGGTCGGCAAGGCGGGCGAGACCGCGACCCCGCCGCAAAACCTTGTCGGCGATTTCGGCGGCGGGTCGATGTATTGCGCCTTCGGGATCATGGCCGCGCTCTATGAACGCGAACGCTCCGGCAAGGGTCAGGTGGTCGATGCCGCCATCGTCGACGGGGCGACCAGCCTGATGAGCTTCTTCTTCGGGGTGCGCCACTTGCCGCACGTCACCACGGAGCGCGGCAAAGGGATGCTCGGCGGCGCGGCGCATTTCTACCGCTGCTTCCGCTGCGCGGACGGGAAGGAAATCTCGCTCGGGTCGATTGAGCCGCAGTTCTATGCCGAGATGCTCCAGCGCGCCGGTGCGCCCGCAGAATTGGCGCAGGGCCAGATGATCCCGACCAATTGGGACGATTACGCCGCGAAGCTGGCGGCGCTGTTCCTTACCAAGACGCAGGCCGAGTGGTGCGAGCTTCTGGAAGGCACCGACGCTTGCTTTGCCCCGGTGCTTGGCATTGATGAGGTGCGCGAGCACCCGCACATGAAGGCGCGCGGCGCTTATGTGGAGCATGACGGAATGTGGCACACCGCGCCCGCCCCGCGTTTCAGTCGCACGCCGGGCGCGGTCCGGTCGAGCGCGGATGACGGCGCCGATGTCGTCGCGCGCTGGGCGGAGCAGGGCTGATGGCCGGGAAGTTCTTCGACGAATGGGTGGTGGGTGAGCGGATCGAGCATGACATCCGCCGTACTGTGACCGAGACGGACAACCTGCTGTTCTCCACGATGACCCACAACCCGCAGCCGCTGCATCTGGATGTCGAAGCGGCCAAGGCGAGCGGCTATGGGCAGATTCTGGTGAATTCGACCTTCACCTTCAGCCTGCTGGTCGGACTGTCGGTGGGCGATACGACACTCGGCACGCTGGTCGCCAATCTCGGCTTCGACAAGGTCGTCACCCCCAAGCCCGTTTTCATCGGCGATACCCTGCGCGCGGTGAGTGAGGTGAAGGACCTGCGGGAAAGCAAGTCCCGCCCCGATGCCGGGATCGTCACCTGGACGCATGAAATGTGGAACCAGCGCGATGAAGTGGTGTGCCGGTGTGAGCGGTCAGCCTTGATCCAGCGCCGGGGGTAGCCGAAACCCGTTCGGGCTGAGCTTGTCGAAGCCCTGCACTTTCTTTTGAGCAATAACTCCGAAGACAAAGCAGTCCTTCGACAAGCTCAGGACGAACGGCGATTGATCACTGCAAGGCTACGACCTCGCCGCCCAACGCCTGCCACAGCACGATCCGCGCGCGCTGCGCCCGGCCCAACGCAGCGGCCGCGCGTTCGCCGCTGGCATCGGCGGCGCGGCGCGCTTCGAGCACTTCGAGGAAGCTGGCGAGACCCGCGCGGTAGCGGGTCTCGGCAAGGCTCGCTGCGCGGGTCAGCTGATCGCGTTCGGCCACGGAAAGCTGGGCTTCCTTATCGGCGGCAGTGACCACGCCATAAGCGGCCTCGGCATCGCCAAGCGCGGTGAACACCGCCCCGCGATAGGCGGCGAAAGCGGCGCGCTTGTCGGCAGCGGCAGCGTCGATCCCGGCGCCCACCCGCCCGAAATCGAGCAGCGGTCCGGCGATCCCTGCCGTCAGCGTCCCGATGATCGAATCGCTGTCGAAGAAATCCTCGGGATCGAAGGCGAGCAGCCCGATCACGCCGGAGAGTGTGATGCGCGGGAAGCGCGCGCGCGCGGCGGCGGCGAGATCGGCGTCGCTCGCGGCGAGGTTGGCAGCGGCGGCGGCGACATCGGGCCGATTGGCGAGCAGGTCTGACGGGAGCCCGGCAGGCGCAGGCGCAGGGGCCAGCACCGGCGCGGGGGCGGCGAGCGCCGCGCGGACACTGGCGCCGTCCTGCCCGGTCAAGGTGACCAGCCGACCGACCAGGCGCGCGCGTTCGCTGTCCAGTGCGGCGAGGCGCACGGCGGAGGAGCTCGCGGTCGCTTCCGCCCGGACGCGGTCGAACCCCGGGGCGATCCCGGCATCCTCGCGCACCTTGGCAAGGCTCGCGAGCTGCCGGGCGGCTGCGGCGTCAGCCTCGATGGCGGCGGCGCGGGCATCAAGCACGCGCCAATCGGTCACGCTGGCGGCAATCTCGGCCAGCAGTGCCAGGCGCACGCCTTGCGCCTGCGCGCTGGCGGCATCGATCCGGGCAATCGCGGCGCGTTCCTGCGCCTTCAGCTGCCCGAACAGATCCGGGTCCCAGCTGGCGACGATATTGGCACCATAGGAGGATTGTTCGCGCGGAATGAAGCCCTGCTGGCCCGCCTGCCCGAACTGCGCCGGGTTGATGCGGTTGCGGGTGACATCGCCATCGGCGGTGATGTTCGGCAGCCGGTCGGCCCCGGCGCGGCGCGCGCCCGCGCGGGCGCTGTCGATCCGGGCGAGCGCTTCGGCGAGGCTCGGCCCGTCGGCGATGGCCGCTTCGGACAGCGTCTGCCATGCCGGATCGCCCTGCGGCATCAGCGCGGCAAGCTCTGCCCCGGCCGCGCTGTCGGGCTGGTAGAAGAACGCGGGCGGCAGATCGGGCGGCGGGGTGGCGATCTCCGGCGCAGGGTTGGCGATGCAGGCCGCGAGGGTCAGCGGCAGCATTGCTGCGGCGAGGGCGGTGGGCAGGCGGCGCATCGCCTTAGTTCCCCTGCTTGGCAGGCTGGCCGGGCTTGGCGGGGATGAAGGCGTCGATC
The DNA here is from genome assembly GCF_046452395.1 of Erythrobacter sp. W302b. Lineage (NCBI taxonomy): Bacteria > Pseudomonadati > Pseudomonadota > Alphaproteobacteria > Sphingomonadales > Erythrobacteraceae > Erythrobacter > Erythrobacter sp. W302b. Next base: position 48,919 of record NZ_JBKFDH010000001.1, read on the forward strand.
TGCTGGCCGACCCGGAAGGCATCCGACGGCGGCAGCGCGTAGATCAGCTGGAGCACCCGCACATCGACCCGTTCCGCCGCCGAGTTGGTGAGCGAGCGCTTGGGCACCACTTGCGGTTCGGCCCGCACGAAGGTGGCGTTGACGTGCAGCTCCGCCGCACCGCGCGGGGAGATGACCGCCGGTTCGCCCAGAGCGACACGTGCCACTTCGTTCTCGTCGATATCGACGCGGACGTGAAGCGGATTGGTCTCGCCCATCTGGATGAAGGGCTGGCTGCTGCCTCCGCCCTGCGTGGCGACGAACTCGCCGGGGCGGATATTGACCGCGAGGATCTCGCCCGCAATCGGGGCGCGGACCACGAGCCGCTCAATCTCGGTGCGGGCGGCGGCGGCGGCGGATTGCGCGGCGGCAAGTCGCGCGCGGGCGAGGCCGAGGCGGCTGGTCGCGGCGGCTTCCTCACCTTCGGCGCGGATCACTTCGGCGCGGCTGACCGCAGCGGGGTCCGAGAGGCTGCGATAGAGCGCCAGCTGTTCGCGGGCGGTTTTCTGCGCCGCGCTGGCTTCGGCAATCGAAGCGCGTGCTTCATTGATCGCGGCCGCGGCCTGATCGAGGCTCGCACGGGCGGCGCGGGCATCGACCGTGAACAGCACTTCGCCCTTGGCCACGCGGTCCCCCGGACGCACGCGGACATCGGTGACAAGGCCCGACAAGGCCGAGCCGATGTCGATCACTTCGCTCGACGGCTCGACAATCCCGGCCCCCGCCACGCGCGGCTGATTGGCCAGCGTGCCGACCGCCTTGGGGGGCTGTTCGACCGGCTCGGACGTGGAGCGGTCGGGCAGGCCGACGAAGATCAGCCAAGCGCCGATGGCGAGACCGATCAGCGCCGCAATCGGCAGGATCTGGCGGGCAAAGCTTAGGTTGCGGAACATGGCGTCCTCGGCGGATTCAGGAGGGAGAGGGAAAGGGTGTCTGGGGCGGCATTAGTGGCCATCGGGCATTTCCCTGCCGTCATGCGTGATACGCCCGTCTTCCAGCACGATGATGCGGTCAGCGAGATCGAAGATGCGGTTGTCGTGCGTGACGATGATGCAGGCCCGGTCGGGCGCCACGGCGACTTCGCGCAGCAGATCCATGACCCGGCGGCCCGACGAGGCATCGAGCGCAGCGGTCGGCTCGTCACACACCACCAGCCGGGGCTCGTGCACCAGCGCGCGGGCGATGGCGACACGCTGCTGCTGCCCGCCCGAAAGCTGGCGCGGCAGCTTGTCGGCCTGATTGCCGATATTGAGCTTGTCGAGCAGCACCTTGGCCCGCTCGCGCGCTTCCTCGCGCGGCATCCCTTGCGCGATCAGCGGGACGGCGGCGTTGCTGGCGACATCGATTGAGGGGATCAGGTTATACTGCTGGAAGATGAAGCCGATGTTGTTGAGGCGGAAATTCACAAGGTCGGTGTCCGACAGCTTGTAGATGTCGGTGCCGAACACCCTCACTTCGCCCTCGGTCGGCCAGAGGATGCCGCACATGATCGAGATCAGCGTCGTCTTGCCCGATCCGCTTTCGCCCACGACATAGGTCATCTCGCCCGGGCGGATGTCGGTATTAATGTCATGCAGCACCCGGATGGTGGTCTGCCCGGTCTCGAAATCGCGGGAGATGCCGCGCGCGCAGATCGCCGCTTCGGGCGCGCAGCCGCCTAGTGTCGTCGTGTCCATGGTCGCCTCCCCGCTCACCTGAACACCGATGCCGGTTCGGTATTGAGCACGCTGCGGATGGCGATCAGGCCGGTGATGGCGAGGATGACCACCACGGCGGCCAGACTGATGAGCGGGATCTGCCAGGGGATGTAGAAACCCTTGAAGAACGGATTGCCACTGAACGCCTTGATGAAGGCGACCGTGCCGACCACACCCAGCGAATAGCCGATGATGCCGACCATGCCGGCCTGGGCTGCGACCATCTGGATGATCTTGGAGTTGGTGACACCGATCGCTTTCAGCGCGCCGAATTGCTTGATGTTGTCGCGCAGGAACAGGCTGAAGGTCAGGCCGACAATCGCCACGCCGACAACAAAGCCGAGGAACACGGTGATGCCGAAATTGGTCGGGATGCCGGTGTTCTCGATGATGAAGTTGACGCCCGCTTGCGAAAATTCCTCACGGGTCTCGGCCTTCAATCCGGTCTCGGCCTCGATCCGTGCGGCGACCTCTTGCGGCGTCTGCCCTTCGCTCACGCCGACGAGCACGAAGCTCAGCCGGTTGCGGGTGCCAGGGACGAAATTCAGCGCATTGGAATAGCGGGTGTAGAGCACCACGGTGCTGGTGAAGCTGGGGATCGAATCCGCAATGCCGCGGATGACGGCGCGCTGGTCGTTGAGCTCCAGCCGCTCGCCAATCGGGTCTTGTTCGGGCGGGAAGAAGCGGGTGGTTCCGGTGTCGTCGATCACCACGCTGTCGGGCGCGAACATCACCGATTTGTCGCCTTTGGCCATGCGCTCAGGCAGGCCGATCAGCGTCGAATCGTCCACCCCGATCACCGCCACGCCTTCCAGATCGCCGTCCGCCGTGCGCACATTGGCGACCGCGCGCAGGTGCGGGACGGCCCATTCGACCCCCTTGACCGAGCGCACCCGGTCGAGCGCCGTGCTCGGCATGGCATATTGCACATCGGTGGTGCGGCTGACCGGGTCCATCACCCACACTTCGGCCTCGGGCGCGTTGTAAACACCGCTCGCCCCGCGCTCGACCAGATTGACGAAGATCGTCATCTGCTGGGTGATGAGGAGCGTGGAAAAACCTATACCGAACAACAGCCCATAGAACTTCTGGGCGTCCCCGGTGAGCATCCTGATGGCGATCCAAAGCACGGCGGCAGGAACCTTTATCAGCGGAGAGGGTTGCGCGAGGGAGAGACTCGCACCATTATTGAACGGCAGCGTTTAACTGAACGGAGCCGTTCATTTTGTCAATCGGGCGTTCAGCCAGTCCTGAAAAAAAACTTGTTCGCCGAAAAGCGGGTCGACCTCTTGATGCCGCCAAGCGTGCGGCGATTGTCGAGACTGCGGCGCATCATTTTTTCCATCACGGCTATGCCGCGACCGCGATTGAACAGGTCGCCGCTGACGCGGGCGTATCCAAGGTCACGATCTACAACCAGTTCGGCGACAAGCGGGCGCTGTTCACCGCGGCGGTCGAATGTGAATGCGAGAAGATTCGCGGGCATTTCTCGCTCGAAGGCACCGTCCACGGGACGGTCCGTGAGCGGCTGACTGCGATCGGCCAGGCGATCTGCGCCTTTCTCTCCCGCCCGGAAATGATCCAGTTCGAACGTCGCGTCGCTGCCGAAACCGAGGTTGAACCGGCTATCGGTGCGGCCTTTCTCGAAGCCGGGCCGTGGCGAATGAAGCATGCCTTTGCGGCCTACCTCAGCCATGCGGTGGCGGCAGGCGAGCTGGCGATCCCTGATCCCTTGCTGGCGGCCGAACAATTTGTGTCGATGTGCAAGGGCATGGGCGATCTCGAACGTCGCTTCGGCGCTCTCGTCACCCCGGAAGCGTGCGATCAGCGGATCGCAGGTGCGGTCGATGTGTTCCTCGCCGCCTATGGCAATCCGGCGGAGCCGTGCGCAGCGGATCGATAATTCGCATCACGCTGTTCGAAAATTAGCATCATGCCCCAGCTTGCGCATTATCTTGCCATTCACCAAGCGCGTCCTACATTGCAGGTTGACGAAAGGAATCCCTTGCAATGAGTCAGCAAAACGATCCCCAGCCGCAAGGCGACGGCCCCAACCCCTGGGTCAAGCAGCTGATGATCTGGGGCGGGATCTTCCTTGCCCTGCTGCTGGTCGTGACCATGTTCAGCAACGCGGGCCAGACAACGGGGACCGCGATCCGCTATTCCGATTTCCGCGCCGCGGTCGCCGAAGGCGAAGTGCAGGACGTGCAGATGGGCGCCGAGCTCATCACCGGAACGCTCAAGAATGGCGAGCCATTCAGCACAGTGCCCGTGCCCAATGATGTCGAAATCACCAAGCTGATGGAAGACAATGGCGTGCGCTTCACCGGCACGCAGCGTGAGGGGCAGAACGTTCTGCTGTTCATCCTGCTCAATTCCCTGCCGTTTCTGCTGATCCTCGGCATCGCGTTCTTCGCGCTGCGTCAGGTGCAGAAAGGCGGCGGCGGCGGCGCGATGGGCTTCGGCAAGTCCAAGGCCAAGCTGCTGACCGAACGGTCGGGCAAGGTCACCTTCGATGATGTCGCCGGCATTGATGAAGCGCGCGAGGAATTGCAGGAAATCGTTGAATTCCTGCGCGATCCGCAGCGCTTCTCCAAGCTCGGCGGCCAGATCCCCAAGGGCGCGCTGCTGGTCGGCTCGCCCGGTACCGGCAAGACGCTGCTCGCCCGCGCCATCGCGGGTGAGGCGGGCGTGCCGTTCTTCACCATTTCGGGCTCGGACTTCGTGGAAATGTTCGTCGGCGTCGGCGCCAGCCGCGTGCGCGACATGTTCGAACAGGCGAAGAAGAACGCGCCCTGCATTGTGTTCATCGACGAAATCGACGCCGTCGGCCGTTCACGTGGCAACGGCCTCGGCAATTCGAATGACGAACGCGAGCAGACGCTGAACCAGCTGCTGGTCGAAATGGACGGCTTCGAAGCCAACGAGGGCATCATCATCATCGCGGCGACCAACCGTCCCGATGTGCTCGATCCGGCGCTGTTGCGCCCGGGTCGCTTCGATCGTCAGGTGGTTGTGCCGATCCCGGATATCGACGGGCGCGAGAAGATCCTCGCTGTGCACATGAAGAAGGTGCCTCTGGCTCCCGACGTCAATTCGCGCGTGATTGCGCGCGGCACGCCGGGCTTCTCGGGCGCTGATCTCGCCAACCTCGTCAACGAAGCTGCCTTACTGGCTGCCCGCCGCAACAAGCGGCTGGTGGCGATGCAGGAGTTCGAGGACGCGAAGGACAAGGTCATGATGGGCGCCGAGCGTCGCAGCATGGTCATGACTGACGATGAAAAGCGGATGACTGCCTATCACGAAGCCGGTCACGCGATCGTCTCGGTGCACGAGCCTGCGTCCGATCCGATCCACAAGGCCACCATCATCCCGCGCGGCCGCGCGCTGGGCATGGTGATGCGTCTGCCGGAACGCGACAGCTACTCCTACCACCGGGACAAGATGCACGCGAACCTCTCGGTCTCGATGGGTGGCCGCGTGGCGGAAGAGATCATCTTCGGCCATGACAAGGTCAGTTCGGGCGCTTCGTCGGATATCCAGTATGCGACCAAACTGGCGCGCAGCATGGTGACCCAGTGGGGCATGTCGGACAAGCTCGGCCCGCTCCAGTATGAGGAGCAGTCCGAAGGCTATCTGGGTTATGGCGCATCGCAGCGGACATTCCGTTCGGGCCAGACCAACGAATTGATCGATAGCGAGATCAAGGGTCTGGTCGAAGGTGCTCATGCCCGCGCGACCGATATCCTCAAGACCAACGAAGATCAGCTCCACCTGCTGGCTCAGGCGTTGCTCGAATACGAGACGCTGACGGGCGATGAGATCAAGTCGCTGCTCGAAAACGGCAAGATCGACCGTCCCGATACGCCGCGCGGCCTCAGCGTTCCGGCGCAGGTGCGCGGCTCGGCGATCCCCCGGGCGGGCAAGCGCTTCGGAAAGGGTGATGAGGCACCGCAGGGCGCCTGATCCCTTCACCACACACACAAAAGGGCGCCGGGAGCAATTCCGGCGCCCTTTTCCGTGGATGCCAGCGTCATGCCGCCGACGCCTTTGGCGCGACGGTCCGCAGCCGTGTCCCCTGCCTCTGACGCCTCAGAACGCGCCCAGCAGGCCCAGAATGATCACGAACAGGGTCAACACGATCTGCATCGAGAACAGCAGCAGCACGCTTAGCCGCCACAGCGCCGAAAACCGGCTGAGGCCATAGGCTTGTCGCAGCTGCTTGTAGAGATGCAGCGGCACGGCAATCAGGAACAGCAGCGCCGCCCAGCCACCGCCGTTGGGAATGGTGCTGAGGATCGACATGACGATGAACAGCAGCGACATGAAGCTCAGCGAATAGGTGACGAACACCGCGTGGTCATAGGCTTTGAACTGCCGCCGCCATGCGAACATGATCCACAAGAACGGCACCGATAGCGGGATCAGCAACCAGCTGAATTTGTACCCGTTGGCCTGGAGCTTGTAGAGCATGAGGCCGGGGTTCTTCTTCCACTTTTCAAGCAGAACCTTGTCAAACCACGGTATGCCCGTGTTGACGCTGACGACCTTATCCGCCTTGTCGCTCGGGCTTCCCGCCTTGGCGAAGACGAGATTGAGCCCCTTCAGCTCATTGTCGATTTCCGCGCGGCGGGGGCTTTTGGCGGGTAGCGAGGCGCGCTCCTTTTCCAGCGCTTCCATCTGGCTGCGCACCTCGGTCTGAACCGGATTGTCGCCGTCCGATCCGAACAGGTCGTTCGCAATATCGGTCGGCGCGCCGATCCCGACCATCTGAAACACGGCAAACATCGCGAAGACCGTGAACAGGAACATGGCCATCGGGCTGACGAATTTGGCGCGCTCGCCCGCGATGTAGCGGCGGGTGAGCTCCCCGGGCTTGAAGGTCAGGAGCGGCAGGGTCTCCCACAGCTTGCCATCGAGGTGCAGCACGCCGTGCATGATGTCATGCCCGATAGCGGCAAGGCTGCGATGGATGTGGGCCTTCTGACCGCATTCGGGGCAGAAATGGCCGTGAAAGGAGGTGCCGCAATTCGCACAGGTAACCAAACCTGCCGGCGAATGGCTGCCGAGCTCGCCGGCGCGAGGCTCGACCGCGCGGGCCAGCAGGCTGCCTTCGATCGCCGCGCCGATTCCCTCGCCCAATCCGCTCATGCCGCGCGCCCCTGTGTCTGCAAACGCGCCTAGTATAGGCTGTTTTTCCGCACCTGCGAAAGCGACTATTTGTCGGCCAGCTTGCGTTCGATGGCGGTCCAGAGTTGGGCAATCGCGCGCGCCGCCGGAGAGCGCGGGGCGAAGGCGCCGACCGGCTTACGCTCGACCGCACATTGCTCAACCGCGCTGGCGAGCGGGATGGCGGGCCAGTTCGGATTGGCGTCGCGCGCCTCCTTGTGCAGGCTTCGGCGCAGATCGAGCATGGCGAGCAGCGGCAGGATCGGTGGATGCCCTTTCCCGGCCCCGCGCACTTCCTCGACCACGACTTCAAACGCCCGCGCCGACAGGGGCGAGGGCGGCAGGGGAACGATGATAAGATCGGCAGCACGGATGATCTGGGCGCTCAGCTCGTTGAGAACAGGCGGACAATCGAAGATGATCCGGTCATAGTCCTTGCTCAGCACCGCCGTCAGCTTGGCCAGCCGTTTCTTCTTGCCGATCCGGTCAAGCGTGCGATCAACCGCGCGAATGCTTTCGTCCGCGGGGAGGAGGTCGAGATTGGGAAAGGCAGTGGGCTGGATCAGCTTGGCCGGATCGCCGCCTTCGGCAAACATGCTGTCTGCGCTGCGCTTCTTCTTGGGGTCGACGTTGAGCAGAAAGCCCGAACCATTGGCGGCGTCCAGATCCCACAGCAGCGTCTTGCGGCGCGAGATGCTGGCCGAACACCAGGCGAGATTGACCGCCAGGGTCGTCTTCCCGACGCCGCCCTTGACGCTGTAGACCGCAATCGATGCCATGCGCCTTGCCGCCGCCCCCGATATGACCGCTTCGTTACAGCGCTATGGGATAACGCGGCGAGGCCCGAAGGCAAGCGCAGGCGAAGCAGGGTCAAGAAGTGGTCAAGCGGAGGCCAAAACGACCAAGGGGCGGTCCCGGCCGGTGAACCCCGGCCTGGACCGCCCCTCGAATTGGGCCAATATCTTCAAGCGAAACGCTTACCCGTCGTAATCACCACCAAGCGAGGAGGTGCGTGCCGGTGCCGAGGCGGTGATCCGCAGCGCTTCCGCCGACTGGCTGAGCGAACCGATTTCATCGGCCTCATCCTCGTCATCGGGCAGGATCTTCTGAAGGCTGGTGACGAGCGCTTCATGCAGCATTCGCGGGCCAATGGTTTCCTCGGCGATTTCGCGGAGAGCGACGACCGGGTTCTTGTCGCGGTCACGATCGATGGTCAGCTCGCTACCGCCCGAAATCTCGCGCGCACGCTGTGCGGCAAGCAGGACGAGGTCGAACCGGTTGGGCACCTTGTCGACACAATCTTCAACGGTAACGCGTGCCATGGGCAGCCTTTTGTCAGAATCGGGACGGGAAATGAAGCGCGCAGCTAGGCACGCAGGGCCGCGAAGTCAAGGAAAAGGGGGGTATCCCTCAGCGCGTCCAATCCTCCGCCAACAGGCGCGCGGTGGTCATGGCCACTTCCATGGCGGTCGCATTGAAGCGCAGGCGGTAGAGCGTTGTCAGATAGGTGCGGTCGAAGCGTGACATTTCTGACTGGGGTTTCGCGTTGGCGCGGAACAGCGTCAGGATCGAGCGCGGCGCGCGGCCGGCCACCTCGTCGATCTCGCGCGTCGGGGCGAGCAGCCGCAGGGTGATATAATCGGCGACCTGCACCGGCGAAAACTGCGCGCTCGCCGCCAGATCCATCATCACCGCCGCACTGCGGATGTTCTTGCGCGTGTTGCGGTCCACCCGCCCGCGCGGGCTGGCGACGATCACCTCGACATCCTGGAAGGCATAGGCCGGATCGCGGGACCGCAGCACCCGGTCGACCTGATGGCGCTTCATCCGCCCGATGAACTGGCGACCGCTGCGGCGATAATCGATGATCCACTGGCGCGCGTCCGCCCGGATGATCACCAGCGCGTTGGGGCGGCAGCCGCGCTTGGCGATGGTCAGCCCGGCGGCGCGGGCATTGGCAATGATCCGCCGTCCGATCAGCACGCCGCGTTCGGGATCGTCGATCGCGAGCGAGAGGCACAGCGGCACGTTGAAACGGGCGAGCGGCTCGCGTGACTGCGCGCGTCCCGAAACCGCACGCACAAGCGCGCTTGCCGCGCGAACATCAATGATCCGCTCGCGCTCGACCACGATTTCGCTTTCGTCCGGCGGTGCCAGTTCAGCCGGAGGCGCGGCTTCCTGTGCCATGATCGCTGGTGCCGCGAGCGCCGCAGTCAGTAACCAGCCAAGAAGCAAAGCGGCCCGCATAGTCTGATGATATCGTGAGGCAATCATGAGCCATGTCTGAACATGGCACGCGGGACGTTCGCTGACGCGACCATCGACAGCGGGCGGCGATTCCGGCGAAAGCCTCGCGCTGATGCGCTTTGTCGCAGCGGGCAGTGGCTTTGTGTTCGCCGCGCGCTACAAGGCGGCATGGCCACCGCTCCCGCTCCCGCCGCCGATTCCGCCCCTTCCAGCCAGCAGGCGCCCGATTATTGCGATCTGGATTCCTTCAAGATCGCCGCCGCCGGGCACGAATTCACCTTCTACCCCCACGGGCAGGATCGGCTGAAGGCGCTGGTGGCTTTGATCGATGGCGCGCAGGACAGCCTCAAGCTGTTCTATTACCTGTTCGACAGTGACATCTCCGGCACGATGGTGCGCGACGCGCTGGTCGCCGCAGCGCGGCGCGGGGTCGCGGTTGACCTGATCGTGGATGATTTCGGCAATGACGCGGGCGCCGAGTTCTTCGCCCCGCTGGAGGAGGCTGGCGGCACCTTCGCGATCTTCTCGCCCAAGTGGGGCAAGCGCTATCTGGTGCGCAACCACCAGAAGTTCGTGATCGCCGACAGCGCGCGGGTGATGACGGGCGGGGCCAACGTCTCCGACCATTACTTCGCGATCCCCGCCGACAATGGCTGGTGCGATCTGTCGGTGCTGATCGAAGGCGCGGTGGTGGACCAGTTCCTGCGCTGGTTCGACCTGTTGCAGAAATGGGTCGCGAACGAGGCCAAGGGACGCACCAGCCAGCTCCGCCGCCTGCGCGATATCGTCAAGGAATGGGACGGCGCCGCCGAGGGGACGGAGGGGACCGTGCGACTGCTGGTCGGCGGGCCGCTGGTGCGGCGCGGTCATTGGGCGTGGTGTCTGCGGCAGGATCTGGTCAAGGCCAAACGGCTCGACACGGTCTCGGCTTATTTCTCCCCGCCCCGCAGCTATCGCCGCCAGATGGCTCAGGTCGCACGGCGCGGCGAGGTGCGGATGATCATGGCAGGCAAGTCCGACATCGCGGCCGCGGTCGACATGGCGCGGCTGCTCTATGGCAAGCTGCTGCGCGCCGGGGCGAGGATCGCCGAGTTTCAGCCGTGCAAGCTGCACATGAAGCTGATGGTGGTGGATGATGCGAGCTATGTCGGCAGCGCCAATCTCGACAAGCGGTCGTTCCGCATCAATGTCGAGCTGATGGTGCGGATCGAGGATGCCGGGCTGGCCGCCAAGCTGCGCGAGCTGATCGACCACATGGAGGCCTCCAGCGTGCCGATGACGCGCGAACGGTATGAACGGGAAAGCACCTTCATCAACCGGATGCGCTGGCGGTTCGCTTACTGGATGAGCCTTGCCGATTACCGCATCAGCAAGGTGGGCGCAGGGTAGCCTCATCGGCAGCAGTCCGTAATTTAACCGCCTGCTAACCTTGTTTGGTTAGAGGCTGTGGCCGACGAGACGGTCGCTTCCGCTCCCTGCATCAGGTTCGATAGCCCCTGCACGCGGCACGGCGAGGCGCTCCGACCCGAGGAGCCGAGCAGCCGTGCAGCAAGCCATTCTGACCCGTTTCCGCCTGGCTCCCATGACGCCTGCGACGCAGCCCGCACTGGTGAACTGGCTGCTGGTCTGGGTGGTGCTGGCCAATCTCGGCTTCAGCCTCATGTACTTCATCGGCGGCCCTCCGCGCGTTATGTCGATCTTGGTGTTCGGCGCTGCGGGGCTGCTGGTGCGCAATCACTCATGGCTGGTCCGTTGCCTGACCTTCATTGCCGCCTTGGCATATGCTGTGATCCTGTACGTCGGATCATTGTTCAACCTGTCGATTTTCTCGCTGAGCCGGTCGGCCGTGTTCATGAGCGAATTGAATGCGTTCAATTCGCTCGAATACGTGCTGGTTGGCGCCTTTCTAATCGGTCTTGTCATCGCCGCATGCCTGCTCCTGCGCCGGCCGGCGCGCATTTCCGACCCGCGCGCGATCCTTGTCGCAGCAGCGGCAGTCGCGACGGTCGCGCTGTTCGATTTCTGGATGGGGATCGGCGCGCGCGGCCATTACAGCCGGCTTTACGCGGAGGATTCGGCTTTTTCCTCGGCTGTGACCCATTCGCAGATCGCTCCGGCTTCGGGCAAACTGGAGCGGCACTTGCTGATCGTCATGGTCGAAGCGCTTGGCGTTCCGGTGGATAATCCCGAGATGAGCCGGCTGATCTTCTCGCGCTACCGTGCCCCTGCGGTCCAATCGCGGTTCGAGGTGCGCTCCGGTACCACCACCTATTACGGTTCAACCACTTCAGGAGAGATCCGCGAATTGTGTGGGCGTTGGGGCGATTACGATGCCCTGGTAACGCAGCGAGACGATACCTGCCTGCCGGCAAGGTTGGCGCGCGGCGGGGCCCAGACCACAGCCTACCACAGCTTTGACGGCCAGTTCTTCGACCGCGACAAGTGGTATCCCAACATCGGCTTCGACAAGCAGTTGTTCCGCAGCGAACTCGCCCGAGGCGGCGCCGAAGCCTGCGGCGGCGTGTTCCCCGGCGTGTGCGACCGTGACGTTCCGCGCCAGCTGGCCGCCCACCTGAAGGCGGCCCGCAAGCCCCAATTCGTTTACTGGCTGACGGTCAACACCCACCTGCCGGTGCCCGAGCGCAACAATCTCGATACCGAAAATTGCGAGCGGGTTTCGCCCAAGCTGGCCCGCGACTATCCGATGATCTGCCGCCAGATCGCGATCTGGGATGCGATCGATGCGGCGATGGTCAAGGAGATCACTGCGGCCGATTTCCCGCCGACCGACATCCTGCTCGTGGGCGATCATATGCCGCCCTATTTCGACCGCAAGAGCCGCACCCAATTCGCGCCCGACCGTGTGCCTTGGCTGCTGCTCAAATGGCGCGGCGAATGATGGGATCGGAGCGGATTTTGCCGGTGCTTAACGCGTATTTCACCGCTCCTGACTAATCCCAGAAAGATGAGGGGGCTCACCAACATTTTGCGCCGCCGGTTCGTGCCGCCGGTCCCGGATACGATCCGAGATGATTTCACGATCCTGCGCGCGCGCCGTGTCGAGAGCCAGTCTCCGATGATGTATCTCATGCTGCTCGCCACCACGCCGACGGCGGCTTGGGCGGGCGCGGCCGATCTGCACTGGGCAATCAAATACGGAATGCCCGCGCTGCTCGCAGTGCTGTGCGTGCTCGGCCTGATCGAGAACCGCGTAACCCGCAGCCGCCAGCTCAGCCTGCGCCGCGCCCGGCTGATGGTGAGGAAGACCTCCAGCGTTTCGGGCATGGTGGGGGTGATGTGCAGCAGCTGGGCCGTGATCAACTGGCTCGCTTCGCCGCCGGAAAGCCATGCCAGCTTTGCCATGATCATCGCGATGGGCGCGCTGGCGACGGCCTATTGCCTCTCGGCAATCCGCTTGGCCGCCATCGTCAATCTCGTGATCGGGGTCGTGCCGATTTCCATGCTGATGCTGACGTCGGGCCGCCCGGCAGAGATGGCGGCGGCCACCAGCCTGATCCTTGCGACTGCGATTCTGGTCCGCTTCATCCTGCAAGGCCATGTGATGCTGGTCGATCTGCTCCAATTGCAGCAGCAAACCCGCGACCTGGCGCACACGGATCCGCTGACGGGCCTCGCGAACCGCCGCGCGTTGGAAGGGCGGATAGCCGCGCTGCTGGGGAAGGGCGATGCCGTGGGCGAGTTCCGGCTGGCACTGCTCGATCTTGATGGGTTCAAGCCGGTCAATGACCGCCACGGCCATGCCTTTGGTGACAAACTGCTGCGCAGCGTGGCCGAGCGGCTGCGCGAGACCATTGGTGACGATGGATTGGTGGTCCGGCAGGGCGGTGACGAATTTGCTGTGCTGATCCCGCCCCATTCGCCGCTCAACGAGGCCCCGATCGCAGCGCGGATCCTGATCGCGCTGGCCCGCCCGCATGAGATCGACGGCGTACCTGTTCAAGTTGGCGCCAGTGTCGGTGTGGCGCGCTGGCCCGCTGACGGTGCGAGCGCCGACGCGCTGTTCGAACATGCCGACCGTGCACTTTACCTCGCCAAAGGTCAGTCCCGCCCGACGCCGGTGCCGATAGAAGTGGTTGCGTTGACCGCCTGACCTACTCGTGCCCCCAGTCCGAATAATCCTTGTAATTCGGCGAGGTGAACTTGGTGATGTCGCTCTGGAAGTGGAGCGGGACATTGCCGGTTGAGCCATGGCGCTGCTTCGCCACGATCAAGGTGGCGCGGCCGACGAGTCCTTCGAACTTCTCTTCCCACGCGCGGTATTTCTCCTGCACATCGGGGGTGGAGCTTGCATCGGGCGTGTCGGGCTTGACCAGCAGGTGGTAATAATCGCCGCGGAAGATGAACCACACCATGTCGGCGTCCTGCTCGATCGAGCCGGATTCGCGCAGGTCGGATAGCATCGGGCGCTTGTCTTCGCGCTGTTCGACCGCGCGGGACAGCTGCGACAAGGCGATCACCGGAACCTGCAGTTCCTTCGCGAGCGTTTTCAGGCCCCGGCTGATTTCCGAGATTTCGTTCACCCGGTTGTCGTTGGCGCGACCCGAGCCTTGCAGCAGTTGCAGGTAGTCGACGATGATCAGGCCGATATCGTGCCGCCGCTTCATCCGCCGCGCGCGGGTGCGCAGGGCCGAAATCGTCAGCGCGGGGGTATCGTCAATGTAGAGGGGCAGTTCGGCGAGGCGCTGGCTGGCATAGGACAGCTTCTGGAAATCCTCGCGGCTCAGTTTACCGCTGCGCAGGGCTTCCGAGGAAATCTCGGCTTGTTCGGCCAAGATACGCGTTGCCAGCTGGTCGGCGCTCATTTCCAGACTGAAGAAGGCGACCGGCGCGCCGTAATTGAATTCGCCTCCGTCGCGCTGCCATTCGAGATGCTTTTCCGCGCAGTTGAAAGCGATGTTGGTGGCCAGCGAGGTCTTGCCCATGCCGGGACGCCCGGCGAGGATGATAAGGTCGGAATTGTGCAGGCCCGACGTCTTCTGGTCGATCGTCGCAAGCCCGGTGGTCTTGCCCGACAGGCCGCCACCCGAATTCATCGCCGCTTCGGCGAGCTTGATCGCGTGCATCGCCGCTTCACGGAAGGTCGAGGCCTCGCGCCCCGTCGCCGCCCCTTCGGCCACGTCGAACAGCGCCGCTTCGGCCTGCGCGATCCGGTCGAGCGGTGAGGTATCCTGCGAAGTATCGAGCGCGCCTTCGACCAGACCGCGCCCGACGCTCACCAATTCGCGCAGCAGGGCGAGGTCATAGATCTGCTGCGCGAGTTCGCGCGGGGCGAGCAGGCCTGCGCCGCTGGCGGTCAGCTGCGCCAAATAGCTGGTGCCGCCCAGTTCCTTGAGCGCCTCGTCCGCCTCGAAATAGGGGCGCAGCGTGACCGGCGAGGCGGTGGCGTTGCGTTCCAGCAGCGCCAGCACGCGGGTGTAGATCCGCTGGTGCAGGCCTTCGAAGAAGTGATCGGCGCGAATCGGCACCTGCAATTCTTCCAGCACCCGGTTGTCGATCAGCACTGCGCCGAGAAACGCCGCTTCAGCCTCGAGATTATAGGGCAACTTGCGCGCGACCGCGTCGCCGTCGGTGGCTTGCGGCTTGATCGGGGTGACTTTTTCGGGTTCGGCCATCGGTGCCTGATGCGCCGCAGCGACCCCTTCGCGCAAGGGTGCACCGCGCCAATATTTATTTCGCACGCTGTGGATAGTGGGGAGAGTGTGTCCTCAAGCCTATCGAAGTGCTTGAAGTGCGCCCCTTCCATCTGCGAAGGCAGGGGCTATGGCTGCACCGCCGTCCGATTCCCTGCCCCTGTCTCCCGCGCCCGGCGCTGCGGGGGCGCAGCGCATTGCGCAGGTGACGCTCGATGAAGCGACGATCCTGTGGCGCAATGCCGATGTCGAGCAGGAACGCCGGGTGGCGATCTACGACCTGATCGAGGAAAACACCTTCAAGCCGGTTCGCTCCGCCGAACGCGGGAGCAGTGGTCCGTATCACCTGCACCTGTCGGTCACCGACGGACGGCTCGGGATGGATATCAGCGATACGGCGGGCCAACTGCTGGAAACCCTGCTGATCGGCATGGCCCGGTTCCGTCGCCCGATCCGCGAGTATTTCGCGATCTGTGACAGCTATTATCAGGCGATCCGCAAGGCGACTCCGGCCGAGATCGAGACGATCGACATGGCGCGGCGCGGCATCCACAATAATGCGGCCGAATTGCTGCTCGAACGGCTGGAGGGCAAGGTCGAAACCGATTTCGCCACGGCGCGGCGGCTGTTCACGCTGATCTGCGTGCTGCACATCAAGGGCTAGGGCGGGGGAGCACCGGGGGCATGGCGGCATCCAGCGCAAAGGGCGCAAAGCGCACGCGCAGCCGCGGCGGGCTCCGGCGGCGCTGGCTGCTGCGGATGGCAGCGCTGGCGGTATTGTTCGGCCTCGCCTTTGCGGGATGGCTGTGGTGGGACATGCGCGCCTGGCGGCCGGACGAGACGCTTTATCCCGAACAGGGCGCGCTGGTGCCAGCGGGCGGCGGTGAGGTGCGATTTGCGACGTTGAAGGCGGTGGGCGCGCAGTTCGTCTATCTGCCGCTCGCCGCCGGCGCATCCGGCGGCTTTGCCGACCGCTTCGCCCGCGCGCGCGAGGCGGGCTTGCAGGTTGGCGTGGTGCTCGATTTCGATCCCTGTCTGGGTGCGGATGCGCAGAGCGGGATGTTCGCGCAGATGGTGCCGCGCGATGCCGATCTGTTGCCGCCCGCCATCGGGCTTGCGCGGCTGGCCGATAGTTGCACCCCCAAGGTCAGCGATGCGGCGGTCGAAAGCGAGCTGATGACGCTGATCAACCAGATCGAGACCCATGCCGGGCGGCCGGTGATCCTCAAGCTGTCCCCCGCCTTTCAGGACCGTCACAACACCGCGACCACGCTGGCGCGGGATCTGTGGCTGGCGCGAGACCGGGCGCGACCCGACTATGCAGGTCGTCCGTGGCTGCTATGGAGCGCCAACAGCGCGCTGGTGACAGAGGCTGCGGCAGAGCCGGTTGAATGGGTGGTGGTGCAAAAGTGATGCTCGACGACGCGCAGGAGGAGGCCCTGATCATCGCCGCTTTCGCTGCGGCGGAGCAGGCCTATGCGCCCTATTCGGATTACCCCGTCGGCGCGGCGCTGCTGTTTGATGACGGCGCGGTCGTCACCGGCTGCAATGTCGAAAACGCGAGCTATGGCCTTGCCCTGTGTGCCGAGACGGTCGCGGTCGCCAAGGCGATGGGCGAGGGGCGGCGCGGCGGTCTGGTGGCTGTCGCGGTGGTGGGGCTTAAGGCGGATGCCGAGCCGATCACACCCTGCGGGCGCTGCCGTCAGGTGTTGAACGAAGTCGCCGCCTTGGGCGCGACCGATCCGCTGGTGCTGTGCGTCAGCAAGGACGATGTGCGGCGCGTGACGCTGTCAGCGCTGCTGCCGCACGCCTTCGGGCCATCGCACCTCGGCTAGGCGTCTTTCCCCTCCAGCCACTCCACCAGTGCGGCCATGCATTCGCGGCCCAGCAGCTTGCAGCGTTCCGGCGACCAGCCTTGCTCGGGCTCGGGGAAGTCGGCCAGGTCCTTGTAGGGCATCTCCAGCGTCATCGCGACCGCGCCGAAGCGTTCGGCCACCTGATTGGTGCTCATCGACAGGTTGGCGCGGCCGGGCGAGGCCTTGGGGTAGCCGAGCTTGGTCTGGAAATCGGGCGTGCGGCGGTCAAGGATACGCTGATAGCGATCATAGCCATCGCCCTGTGCCTGCGTCCACGAGGGGATGCCGTCGAACCCGGCGATGAAGACGGCCGGGATCGCCTCGTCCGCGTGCACGTCCATCGCGAAGTGGACGCCGGTCTGGTCCATGCGGTTGCGGATCGCCAGCACCTCCGGCGCGCGTTCCGGAGTCGGTTCGGCCCATTCGCGGTTGAGGTTCGTGCCAACCGCATTGGTTCGCAGATGTCCCCGCCGTGAACCATCCGGGTTGCAATTGGGCACGATGTGGATGCGGCAGGCCTTGCGCAGCGCCCGCGCAACCGGATCGGCGGGATCGGTCAGGCAAGCGATCGCGCCTTCCATCCACCATTCGGCCTGTGTCTCGCCCGGATGCTGACGCGCATAGAGCCACACCTGCGTGTCGCCCTCGCCCAGTTCGAGACAGTCGATGGGTTGTCCATCCAGCGTGGTGCCGAGCCGGACGTAATCGACCCCCTCGCACGCTGCCGCCTCGGCGATCAGATCGTGGTGCCGCTCCATCGAGTAGGGTGCGAAATAGGCGCACCAAAACACATCGGTGGCGGGCAGGTAACGCACCGTCAAGGTGCCACCATCCTCGTCCTTGTCGAAGGTGCTTGCCGCCCGCGCCCAATAGGCGCGGTCTTCGCTGACGCAGGCGTCATAATCCGGCCAGCCACCGGGATAGGCGCTGGCATTGAGGCCGGTAAGCTTCAGCACCACTTCCTCGCCCGCCTTCGCGCTTACCCGGAAGTGAAACCACTGGAAGAATTCGGATTCGTTATCGCGCCGGATCGCTAGCCGCGCGGTCGCGCCGTCGATCCCGAGCACCTCAATATTGCCGCTATCGAACCCGGCATCGATGAAAAGAGCAGTCATTATCGTCCTTGAAGCTTCTTGGCGTCGATCGTCACCGTCTCGCCATTGCCACCGGGAAAGTCCTTGAACAACCCGGCAGCGAGCGTGCGGGCGCTGGTATCGACCTGCGAGTAGGGCGACTTGACCCCGGTGGCCAGCTGCGCGCGGCCTTCCCACAGGGTGGTGCCGTCGGTCTGGCCGATCCGCACCGACAATTCGGTCACGGCATTGGCGCCCTCACGCCCACCTCCGAGATTGATGCCGACCCCCATGCCGAGGCCCGAGCCGAAGCTGCCGGTCTGCCCGCCCACGCCGACGCTGACCGGGCCGCGGTCACGCACGGGCGCGGCGGCAATCGGCGTACGGGTGGTGCGGATCGCGGCGACCTGCCCGGCGGGCATGCCTTCCGCGACCACGGTATAGCCCAACCGCGCCAGCTCGGCGCTGACGGCGGTGGCAAAGGCACTGCGCGCGTTTTCGTTCGTCACCGCGTCGGGGAAGGTGATCGCGATCGTGCCTTGTCCGAGCCCCGCCGGGCTGGGGGCGACAAAGCGCGTGACTTCGACCGGGCCCGTGTAAGGCGTTGTCGCGCAAGCCGACAGCGCCAGCGCGGCTGCGGCGGCGAAGGGAGCAAGCAGGCGGGCAGGCAGCATGACGCAGGTTCCTTTTGTGGCCCGCAGACTATAGGGCGCGGCAGGCCCGGTGCACAGACCCGTGTGTGTGTGATCCAGGTTGAGAATTTTGAAGTGGATTGCATGATAAGGCCTTCGTCCATGACCTCTCCCGGCAAACCTTCCGTGCTCGTGACCGGCGGCGCGGGCTATATCGGCAGTCACGCGGTGCTGGCCTTGCAGGATGCAGGCTGGCCCGTGGCGGTGATCGACAATCTGACCACGGGCTTCCGCTTTGCCCTGCCCGACGGTGTGCCGCTGTATGAAGGCGATATCGCCGATGCGGACTTGCTGGCGCGGATCTTTGCCGAGCAGGGCACGGGCGCGATCATGCATTTTGCCGGGTCGATCGTGGTGCCCGAAAGCGTCGCCGATCCGCTGAAATATTATCTCAACAACACCGCCAAAAGCCGCGCGCTGATCGAAGCGGCGGTCAAGGCCGGGGTGCCGCACTTCATCTTCTCCTCCACCGCGGCGACCTATGGCATCCCCGATGTCGCCGCAGTGTCCGAAGAGACGCCGCAGCGGCCGATCAACCCCTATGGCTGGTCGAAGCTGATGACCGAGCAGATGCTCGCCGATGTTGCGGCGGCCCATCCCCTCAATTTCGGCGTGCTGCGCTATTTCAACGTCGCAGGTGCCGATCCCGAAGCGAGGAGCGGGCAATCGACCGCCGGTGCGACCCATCTCATCAAGGTGGCCATTGAAGCAGCCTTGGGCATGCGCGAATCGGTGAGCGTGTTCGGCACCGATTACGCCACCCCCGATGGCACCGGGGTGCGCGACTATATCCATGTCAGCGATCTGGCGGCCGCGCATGTGCTGACGCTGGAGGCGCTGATTGCTGATCCTGCCCGCTCGCTGACGATGAATTGCGGCTATGGGCGGGGGTTCTCGGTGAACGAGGTGCTCGACGCGGTCGACCGGGTGACGAATCAGAAGCTCGACCGCCGCATTGAGGGCCGGCGCGCGGGCGATCCCGATTCGCTCATTTCCAATCCCGCACGGCTGAAGCAGACGCTTGGATGGCAGCCTGCCCATGCCGAACTCGACACGATCATCGCCCATGCCCTCGCGTGGGAGCGCAAATTGCGCGATTTGCGGCGCTGACAGGGGCAGGTTCGCATTGACGCCGCAGACCAGTGTCGCTAACGGCACGCTTCGATTTAACGCGCGTCGGCCCCGTCCGGCGCGCTTCTCTTTTGGAAATGAGCGCCATGAAGATCGTCAATAGCCTGAAGTCGCTGAAGGGCCGTCACCGCGACAACCGCGTGATCCGTCGCCGCGGCCGCACCTATGTGATCAACAAGACCGACCGTCGCTTCAAGGCCCGCCAGGGCTGAACGGCGCGGCTGCCCGGCATGGGCGGTGAAGACAATTGGCGGCCCGCCTCCTGATCGGAGCGCGGGCCGTAGTCATTTGGGGCTCAGAGATTCGGGGTTGTGATGCGCAAGGCGGTGGTCTTCGATGTCGGGCGGGTGCTGTTCGAATGGCAGCTGGCGGCGCTGTTTGAAAAGCTGATCGACGACCGGGACGAGCTCGACTGGTTCCTCGCCCATGTGGTGACCGAGGAATGGCATTTCGAGCATGACCGTGGCCGCGCGCTGGCGGACATGGTGCCGGAACGGATCGCGCAGTTTCCCGCTTACGAATCGCACATCAACGCCTACGCGACCCGCTTCAACGAGACCATTCCGGGGCCGGTGCCGGGCGCGCACGCCATCGTCGAGCGGTTGGCGGGGGCGGGTGTGCCGCTCTTCTGCCTGACCAATTTCGGCGATGAGTTCTGGCAGCTGTTCCGCCCGACCCAGCCGATCTTCGATCACTTCGAGGACATTATCGTTTCAGGCGTCGAGAAGGTCGCCAAGCCCGAACCGCGGATC
This sequence comes from Erythrobacter sp. W302b, assembly GCF_046452395.1. Taxonomy (NCBI): domain Bacteria; kingdom Pseudomonadati; phylum Pseudomonadota; class Alphaproteobacteria; order Sphingomonadales; family Erythrobacteraceae; genus Erythrobacter; species Erythrobacter sp. W302b. Next base: position 69,226 of record NZ_JBKFDH010000001.1, read on the forward strand.
TACGAAATCGTCGAACAGCGCAGCGGACGCGCGGGCGCGGACCTGTTCTTCACCGACGACAACCCCGCCAATATCGCCGCCGCCAAGGCGCGCGGCTGGGATGCGCACCTGTTCGCCGATGCGGCAAGCCTTGAGGCGCAATTGCGCGGGGCAGGATTGTTGTAATTGACCAGCCCTCTCATCCGTTCGTCCTGAGCTTGGCGAAGGACTGCGTTGTCTGGAGGCCTTGAGCGGCGTGCCAAAATGAAGGTCGGCCCTTCGACAAGCTCAGGGCGAACGGGTTTCAGAACTCCGTACTACAACACAAACCCCCGGCCACGCTCTGGGGAAAGCGTGCCGGGGGTCGTGGAGCTCTGTCACGGAGGGAGAGGAGGGCCGTGCAGAGAGGGAGTTGTGTCAGGCTGAAATCAGCCGTTGCACTTCGCCAGTTCTTCAGCGGCCATGTCCTGACCATCGACCTTGAAGGTCGCGATTTCGCCGAACTTGCGGTTCAGGCCGCGGCACACGCGCAGGGGGCGGGCAGTGGTCTTGCCAGCGACGCAGGTCGCATCCTTGCAGGCCCAAGCCACGCCGTCGGCGACAGCCTTGGTCTCGGTCGCCGGAGCAGAGAGCGTGGCGTGGTAATAGGTGGTGCCAGCCGCCTGGAGCGGGGCAGCGCCGGAAGCGACACCGAAGCTGAGGCCGGTGTAAACCAGCGCCGAGGCGAGGACGGCGAGCTTGCTGCTGCGCGAAAGGGAGAGGGTGTTGATCATCGGGGTATCCTTTGCCTGTTGCCTTAAGGGGGGGTGCCCCTGTGGTCTCTATCACTCAATTTTGCAATGCAACATTTCGATTCGAAACCAGTTGCTATTCGCTACCTAACCAACTAGGTTGTGAGTTGCAACTGAAAACTGAAATTTTTTTGTGTGGCCTGCAAAATCGGTTACACATCCCCTCGGAAGGGGAAGGAAAGGCAACCTATGGGTGATTTGAGAGAACCGCTGCGCGAGCTGATCGAATGCGGGTTGCCGCAAGCGCTCGAGGTGATGGGCGAACGCTGGTCCTTCATGATCTTGCGCGCGAGTTTCAACGGTCTCAAGCACTTCGAGGAATTCCTGAGCGAGCTGGGCATTGCCCGCAACATCCTCTCCAACCGCCTCGCCAAGCTGGTCGAACACGGCATTCTCAAGCGCGAACCTTGCGCCGATGATCGCCGCAAGATCGAATATCGCCTGACCGAAAAGGGCTTCGATCTCCTCCCGGCGATGCTGGCCTTGCGCCAGTGGGGGCAGAAATACGGCACCGAGACCGTGGTCGAGGACCCTGTGCTGGTCGACGAGCGGGACCGTTTGCCGATCGGTCCGGTGTCGATCCTCGCGCATGACGGGCGCATTCTCGGCCATCAGGACCTGTGGCTGACGCGTCCGGCCAACCTCGGTCGCCGCGCCGATGGCACGATCGCAACCCCGGGCACAGCGCTGGGCAAGGGCGACGTGGTCGATCTGTCCGAAGCCAAGACTGCCGCCGCGCGATAATCGGTTGATAGAGCGCCCGATTCGGGTGCCTTCGGCGTGTGTGATCGGCTAGGGCGCGGCCATGAGTGTGGTCGCCCCTCCCGATTGTCACGATATCCTGCGCCGCACCTTCGGCTTTACCGCCTTTCGCGGGCAGCAGGAGGCGGTCATCAGCCGGGTTATGGCGGGCGCGCATACCCTCGCGCTGATGCCGACCGGTGCGGGCAAGAGCCTGTGCTATCAGGTGCCGGCTCTGGCGCGTGCCGGCACGGCGATCGTTATCTCCCCCTTGATCGCGCTAATGCACGATCAGATCCGCTCCGCCAGCGCAGCGGGGATCCGCGCCGCCTCGATGACCTCGGCCGACAGCGACAATGCCGCCACCGCAGAAGCTTTCCGCAACGGCACGCTCGACCTGCTCTATGTCGCCCCGGAACGGGCTTCGACCCCCGGATTTCAGGCGTTGCTGGAGCGCGCCGAGATCGCGCTGTTCGCCATTGATGAAGCGCATTGCGTGTCCGAATGGGGGCATGATTTCCGCCCCGATTACCGGATGCTGCGCCCGGTGCTCGACCGCTTCCCGGCTGTGCCGAGGCTCGCGCTGACCGCCACAGCCGATCAGGCGACACGGGCGGATGTTCTGCGCCAGCTCGGCATCCCGGATGAAGGCCTGATTGTTGCCGGGTTCGACCGGCCTAATATCCGTTACGCCATCACCCCGCGTGACAATGGGCCGCGTCAGATCACCGATCTGCTCGCGCGAATGGAAGGGGCCGGAATCGTCTATGCGCCCAGCCGCAAGGCGACCGAGGACATCGCGGCCCAGATCGCCCGCACCGGGCGCGAGGTGGCGTTCTATCACGCCGGGCTTGAGCCGGAACGCCGCGCGGCGGTGCAGGCGCAGTTCGTCGCGTCCGAAAGCATGGTGATGGTCGCCACGATCGCCTTCGGCATGGGGATCGACAAGCCCGACGTGCGCTTCGTCATTCACGCTGGCCTGCCCAAATCGATCGAGGCCTATTATCAGGAAACCGGCCGCGCCGGGCGCGACGGCGACCCGGCCGAGGCGCATCTCTTCTGGGGCGTCTCCGACTTTGCCCGCGCGCGCCAATGGCTCGGCGATGTCGAGCCCGAACGGCTGGCGGGCGAACAGGCGCGGCTCAACACCCTCGCACAGCTGGTTGAGGCGCCCGATTGCCGCCGCGCGATCCTGCTGAGGCATTTCGGCGAGCACCCACCCACCCGCTGCGGCAACTGCGACAATTGCGACAATCCGCCACAGGTGATCGACGCGAGCGAGCTGGCGCGCAAGCTGCTTTCCGCCGTCTATCGCACTGGGCAGAGCTTCGGCATCGGCCACCTCGAAAAGGTGCTGACCGGCCAGAGCGATGAGCGGATCACCACGCGCGGGCATGACAAGCTGTCGGTCTTCGGCATCGTCGGTTCGGGTGAGGCCGCGCTGCTGCGCCCGCTGACGCGCACATTGGTGGCGAGGGGCATGTTGGCGGCGACCGAGCATGGCGGGCTGATGCTCGGCCCCGAAGCGCGCGCGGTGCTGAAGGGCGAGGCCGGTGTCAGCATCGCCGAGCCCCCCGTCCGGGCCCGCCGCGGTCGCCGCTCGCGCAGCGGCGGGGACGTGTCCAACCCGATCGGAAATCCGCTGTTCGAAGCGCTGCGGAACAAGCGCAAGCAACTTGCCAGCGAACACGGCATCCCGGCCTATGTCATCTTTCACGATTCGGTGCTGCGCGACATGGCGAACCAGTGCCCCGAAACGCTCGCCGAATTGGGCGGGATTGCGGGCGTAGGCGCCAAGAAGCTTGAGACCTGGGGCCCCGATTTCATCGCCGTGGTGCGGGAGCATCTGCGCGGATAGGGCGCCAGCCGCGAAGTACCTGTCAGCGCGGCGCCTTGCGGATGGTGTAATCGATTCGGATCCGCACCCATGATCCGAACTGCTCGCGGCCATTGACCCGCGCCGGGCGCACCCGGAACTGCCAGGCGGCAGCCAGCACCGCGCGGCCCATCATCGAGCCTTGCGGCCCTTCGCTCTCCAGCACGCAATCCTCGACATAATAACCCGCCACGGTCTTGCAGGCGATCAAGGCATAGCCGGGACCGTTCGCGGTCGAGAGGTATCCGGCAAGCTCCTGATCGGTCGGTTCGCGATACCAGCGCGCGGCATAGAGCGGCTCCCCATTGGGCGCGGTGCCGACGCGCTGGCTGTCACCAGCGGTGCGCGGATTGCCAGTATCGGCCGGGCCATAGGACCGGTTCGGATTGATCCGTGCGCCGATTGTGGGCTTGGGGCTGGCCTGCGGCTGGGGCTGTTGCTGCGGTTGCCTCTGTGCGGGGGCAGGCTCGGGCGCGGGGCTTGGGTTGATGGCCAGCGGCGAGGGGCGCAGCGGCTCGGGGGCGAGTTCCTGCTCGGTCACTTGCGGCGACGGGGTGTCGGGCGCGGCGGCGCTTTCGCTTTCGGGTTCGGCGGGGGCTTCCGGCTCGGGCGGGGCGGCGAATTCGATCGCCGTCATGGTCACGACCTCGCGCAATTCGTCCTCCCCGGCGAACTGCTGGCCAAGGGTCAGGAGCAGCAACAGGATCAGCGCTTCGAGCGCGAACGCAATCGCAAGGCTCGCCAGCTTGCGCCGCCGCGACGTATCGCGCACCGCTTGCCACAGCGCGGGCAATCCGCGCGGCTGGTCCGCCGCCAATGCCAAATGTTCGTCCGAAATCGCCAATGCGCCTTTGCGTCGGCCGGGAGGGGGAGCCGGCCTCGGGAGCGCTCCTTAACCCGTCATCAGCCGATAGGATAGCGCCTCGGCAATGTGGACGCGGCCAACCGTTTCGGCTCCGGCCAGATCGGCGATGGTGCGGGCGACGCGCAGCATCCGGGTGTAACCGCGCGCCGACAGGCCCAGCCTCTCGGCGGCTTGAAACAGCAGCTTGCGCCCCGCTTCATCAGGCGTGGCGTGGTGATCGAGCCGCTCGCCCTCCAGTTCGGCGTTCGAGCGCACCCCGCGCGCCACCTGCCGCGAGCGGGCGGCCGCCACCCGGCGGGCGACCTCGGCGCTGCCCTCGGCGGGCGGGGGGAGCGCCATATCGAGGGCGCTGACCGCGCCGACATGGACGTGAAGATCGATCCGGTCGAGCAATGGGCCGGACAACCGCGCCTGATAATCGCCGATGCAGCGCGGGTACTTGTTGCAGTTTCGCGCCGGATCGCCCGCATATCCGCAGCGGCACGGGTTCATCGCGGCGACCAGCTGCACGCGCGCCGGGAAGGTCACATGGGCATTGGCGCGGGCGACATCGACCTGGCCGGTCTCCAAGGGCTGACGCAGCGAATCGAGCACCGGGCGCTGGAATTCGGGCAGTTCGTCGAGAAACAGCACGCCCAGATGCGCCAAGCTGACCTCGCCGGGCCGGACCTTCAGCCCGCCGCCGGTCAGCGCCGCCATGCTGGCCGAATGATGCGGGGCCCGGAACGGACGGGCGCGGCTGATGCGGCCAGCCTCCAGCGTACCCGCGACCGATTGCACCATCGACACCTCGAGCGCTTCGGCTGGCGTCAGGTCGGGGAGGATGCCGGGGAGGCAGCTCGCCAGCAGGCTCTTGCCCGATCCCGGCGGTCCGACCATCAGCAGGTTGTGTCCGCCTGCCGCCGCGATCTCCAAGGCGCGCTTGGCGGTTTCCTGCCCCTTCACTTGCCGTAGGTCATTGCCGCCGACCGCCTCGGCCACCGCGCCGCGTGGGGGCTCTGGCAGGACGAGCGACCCTTTGAGATGCCCCAACAGGCTCGTCAGGTCGCGCGGAGCCAGCACGGGCACACCGCTGGCCCAGCGTGCCTCTGGCCCTTGCTCGGCGGGGCAGATCAGGCCGCTGCCGACTTCGCTCGCATGGAGCGCGGCGATCAACACGCCGGGGCTGGCGACCACGCGGCCATCCAGCGCGAGTTCGCCCACCGCGATCCAGTCACCCAGCTGCTCGGCATCGGTCACGCCCATCGCCGCGAGCAGGGCGAGCGCTATCGGCAGGTCGTAATGTGATCCGTCCTTGGGCAGGTCGGCAGGCGAAAGGTTCACCGTGATCCGTTTGGGCGGCATGGCCAGCCCCATCGCCGACAAGGCCGCCTGCACCCGTTCACGGCTTTCGCTGACCGCCTTGTCCGCCAGACCCACGACGTTGAAGCGCGGCAGACCGGGGCCGACGTGGCACTGCACCTCCACTTCGCGCGCCTCCAGCCCGAGGTAGGCAACCGTCCTCACCAGCGCGACCATGTGCTTGCCCCTACTCGCCCCTGTTGCCGGATTGTGCAGGTTTTGCAGTCGCTTGTCGAGCGGTTCGCGGGCGGGCCCTGCGTTTCCTGACGCGATCGGACCGCGCCTCTCCGCACGAATACGAAGGCATTTCTAAAGCATAAATCTTGGCGAATTGGCAGGCGGGGCGGGGTGACAAGCATGGCATGAACCGTGCCCTAGCCCTGTTGCTTGCTGCCTTCGCGCTGCTGCTCCCCGGCGGTGCGGCGTGGGCGCAATCGGGCGCGCGCGTGGTGGAGCGGGTCACCTGGGTCGAGGAATGGGACCCGGACACGCAGCAATGGGTGCGCGTGGATGAGAGTCCCGCCCCGGCCGCGCTGGTCGAGGCCACCACCTCCAGACTGCACGCTGGCGGACTTACCATTACCGAGACCGTCTATCACGAACCCACGCGGTTTATCGCCAGCGCCCCGCGCGTCGCCGCCGCCAGCGTCGGGATCGCGCGCTTCGGCCCGTTCCGCGTGATCGATGGCACGCGCGCTGCGCTCGTCGCGACGACCGATGCGGCCAGCCCGGAGGCTTTCGCCGCGATGCTGGCGGCCTATCCGGGGCTGCAAGTGATCGAATTCGCCGATGCACCCGGCACCAACCATGATCTGGCGAACCTGCGCCTTGGCCGGGCGATCCGGGCTGCGGGTCTCGCGACTCACGTTCCGGCAGGTGGCTCGGCGCGGTCGGGCGCGGTCGAGCTGTTCCTCGCAGGCACTCGCCGCACCATGGACCCGGGCGCGCTGTTCGCGGTCCATTCCTGGCGCGACGAGCGCGGGCGTGAACCTGCCGACTTTGCCCCCGATGCGCCGGAAAACCGGCTCTATCTCGATTACTATGCCGAAATGGGCATGACGCCGGACCAAGCCCGCGCCTTCTACGCCATGACCAATTCGGTGTCGCACGCGGGCGCGCTGTGGTTGCAGGGCGAAGAGATGGCGCGTTGGATCGCTCCCGCTGACCGCAGCCCCGCTACCCGCGTGCTCGATGCCCCGCTGGAAACTGCGCTTCGTCTCGCGCTGGCGCGTTCGGGCGGGGCTCTGCTGGAGGTGTTCGGCGCACCGGTGACATTGCGGGCAGAGCCTGCCCCTGCGGCACCCCGGCTTGCCTATGCGGATTGGGGTGCCCATCCGGGCACGGGTTTGCTTGACTCCGCTCCGGCTTTCCCATAACGGCGCCGGTCTGTTTCGAGGTCGCACGCCTGCGGCCACGGTGGGCGCGTGGGGGAAACCCCGGGACTGACCTGCCGGTAGCTTTTTCGAGGATGATATGAAGCGGACGTTCCAACCCAGCAATCTCGTGCGCGCCCGTCGCCACGGTTTCTTCGCACGCAAGGCGACTCCGGGTGGCCGCAAGGTGCTTCGCGCCCGCCGCAGCCGCGGCCGCAAGAAGCTCTGCGCGTAACTTGTTTTTCGCAGCCCCTCCGGGCTGCGGCATTCTCGCTCACGGGGCCTGAGGGCCCCGTCGCTGCGGGCGCGCGGTCGCGCTTGCGGGGCTCCCTCCGGGAGCCCGTTTTCGTTACCAGACCGAACATGATCGCCGTCATCACCAAGCGCGCCGATTTCCTTGCGGCGAACAGCGGCCTCCGCAACGCGCGGGCCGGGTTTGTGCTGCTAACCCGCCCGAATGACGGGCAAGGCATCCGCTTCGGGATCACCGTCACCAAGAAAATCGGCAACGCCGTGGTGCGCAACCGCATGAAGCGCCGGTTTCGCGAGCTGCTGCGGGCTGCGCTGCCGACGCAGGGTCTCCCCGATCACGATCACGTGCTGATCGGCCGGGCGGGCGGGGTGGAGCGGGACTTTCACCTGATGGCCGATGAACTCGCCAAGGCGCTGGAACGCGCGCGGGAAGGGCGCGGCGATCCTTCGGGCGGGCGGCGTCCGCGCAAGGGCAACCGGGGCGGGGCGCGCACATGAAGCAGGTCCTCATCCTCATCGCGCGCGGCTGGCAGCTTGGCCCGTCACGCATTTTGCCGCCCACCTGCCGTTACGCGCCCTCGTGCAGCCAATACGCCATCGAAGCGATTGGCAAGTATGGTGCGCTCAAGGGTGGATGGATGGCATTTAAGCGGCTAATGCGCTGCCACCCCTGGGGCGGACACGGACACGATCCCGTTCCCTGAGGGGCAAATTCCGTGGGGTCTGGAAACGGGACCGCCTTACCCCCATAATACACCTGTCGTCGCACTCTCTCGGGGCTTACACTTGGACAATCGCAATCTTCTGCTCGCTGTCGTGCTTTCGGGCCTGCTCATTCTCGGGTGGGACGTGGGGATGCGCTACTTCTATCCCGAGGCCGCGCTTTCGACTCAGGCCGATCCGGTCAAGCCAGCGCCCACTGCTGCCACCGCCACTCAGACGAGCACCGTGGCAGGCGCAGGCAGCCTTGGCGGTGAGGCAGCCGCGGCACGCAAGGTCAATCTCGCATCCGCGCTCGCCAGCCCCAACCGCGTCGCGATCGACACGCCGCGTCTCGCCGGCTCGATCAACCTCGTCGGTGCGCGGATCGATGACATCGTGCTCAAGGATTACCGCGAGACGGTGAAGAAGGATTCCGGCCCCGTCCGCCTGTTCGCGCCCGAAGGCACGCCGGGGCAATATTTCGCCGAATTCGGCTTCGTGAGCGGCGGCGCGCGTCAGCCGTCGAACCTGCTGTGGCAGGCGGACGGCACCAAGCTGACCCCGACCACCCCGGTCACGCTCACCCGCACCGATGCGAACGGCGTGACCTACGCAATCCGGTTCGCAGTCGATGCCAATTACATGATCGCCGCCACCCAGAGCGTAACCAACGCCGGGGCCGCAGTGGCCGTCGTCCAGCCCTTCGCGCTGATCAAGCGCACCAGCACCAATGCCACCCTCGACCAGTTCGTGGCCCATTCCGGCCCGGTCGGCGTGTTCGGCGGCACGCTTTGGGACCCCCATTCCTATGACGAGCTGGCTGAACTCGGCGGAGAAGCACCCGAAGGCAAGGCGAGCTGGCTCGGCTTTACCGATCAGTATTGGCTCGCCGCGCTCGTCCCGGGCGATGGCAAGGGGAATGTGACGGTCGACGATGCCGGCTTCCGCTCCCTCGGCAATAAGCTGTTCCGCACCGATCTGCTCTACGGCGCGACCACGGTGCCCGCAGGTGGCAGCGTGACGCAGGCCACCCGGCTCTACGCCGGGGCAAAGGACAGCCAGATCCTCGACACATACGAAGACGGCGGCATCACCTATTTCGGCAAGGCGATCAGCTGGGGCTGGTTCGAGATCGTTGAAAAGCCGATCCTCTGGCTGCTGCGCACGCTCAATGGGTTGGTCGGCAATTTCGGCGTGGCGATCATCCTGCTCACGGTCATCATCCGCGGGCTGATGTTCCCGGTGGCGCAGAAGCAGTTTGCCAGCATGGCGCAGATGAAGGCTGTGCAGCCCCGGATGAAAGAGATTCAGGAGCGCTTCAAGGACGACAAGCAGCGTCAGCAGCAGGAGATCATGAAGCTCTACAAGGATGAAAAGGTGAACCCGCTGGCCGGGTGTCTGCCGCTGCTCATCCAGATCCCGATCTTCTTTGCGCTCTACAAGGTGCTGGTCCTCTCGATCGAGATGCGGCACGAGCCGTTCTTCCTTTGGATCAAGGACCTGTCCGCGCCCGATCCGGCGCATATCCTCAACCTGTTCGGGCTGCTGCCGTATGAAGTCCCGATGGGCTTCCTGGCGATCGGGCCGCTGGCGGTGCTGCTGGGCATCACCATGTACCTCACCTTCAAGCTCAATCCGGCGGCGATGGACCCCGTGCAGCAGCAGATGTTCGCGATCATGCCGTGGATCCTGATGTTCGTGATGGCCCCCTTTGCCGCAGGCCTGCTGCTTTACTGGGTCACTTCGAACGTGCTGACACTGGCACAGCAGAGCTATCTCTACTCCAAGCACCCGCAGCTGAAGGCGGCGAATGCGGCGGCGGAGAAGAAGACGTAGCGCTTGATCCGTTCGCCCTGAGCTGGCGTTGCCGCGCAACAGCTTCGCTTCCGAGGGGCCGTACTTTTCTTTTCCCTTCGTGGCTTGCAAAGAAAGTGCAGGGCTTCGACAGGCTCAGCCCGAACGGTGTAGGTTATGGACGAAATTGAACAGCAAGCCCGCGAGGAAGCGGCCTCCAAGCTCTTTTCAGGCCCGGTGGACTTCCTGCGCTCTGCGCCGCAGCTGCAATTCCTGCCGGATCCTGAAGTGCCGGAGATTGCGTTCTGCGGCCGGTCGAACGTGGGCAAATCCTCGCTGTTGAACGCGCTGACCGGGCGCAAGGCGATCGCCCGCGCTTCGGTGACGCCCGGGCGGACCCAGGAATTGAACTTCTTCGATGTCGGCCGCCCGGAGGAAGAAGGCGCGCTGCCGCTGTTCCGGCTGGTCGACATGCCCGGCTATGGCTTTGCCAAGGCGCCGGTGAAGGTGGTCGACAAGTGGAAAGCGCTGGTCAACTCCTACCTGCGCGGCCGCGCGGTGCTCGTCCGCACGCTGGTGCTGGTCGATAGCCGCCACGGCATCAAGGAGGTCGACCGTGCGATGATGAAGATGCTCGATGAGGCCGCCGTGGGCTACCGCGTTGTCCTCACCAAGACCGACAAGATCAAGGCAAGCGAGTTGGACAAGGTCGCCGAAGCGACCGCCGCCGAGATCCGCAAGCATGTCGCCGCCTATCCTGAACTCCACCTCACCAGCAGCGAAAAAGGCATGGGCATCGCCGCGCTGAGAGCGGCCGTGGTGTCCGACGCGCTGGGCGAAGGGTGGATGGGCTAAGACGTCCGCTTTTGGCGGCTCTATGGATATTTGCCGCGCGCGCGACAGTGCGCGTTGCTGGTTTTTCCGGCACCCCCTGTCCGCTTTCGCGATCATTTCCTGTTTTCCGGGTCAGAGGAGATGACAATGCGGCTTTTGACGATGACGATCCTGCTCGCCGGACTTTCAGCCTGCGGCGGAGGGGACGGGGCGGCAACCGATGGCGCTGCGACCCAGATCGCCCCGGCGGCTGCCAGCACGGATATCAGCTTTGGCGCAGGAAGTGGCGAAACCATTGCTGCCACCCGCGCACAGGTGGAGGAGGCATGGAAGTGCCGCGGGCTGATGACCGCCGCCGCCGCTGCCAAAGATGTGCTCCCCGCAAGTGAGGTGCCGGAAGCCGTTGCAGGCATCACAGCAGCCATGCCCGCCTATTGGACCGACCGCGCGGGCCGCCTCAAGGCCCCGGACATGAGCGAGGCCGACGTCGATACGCTGATTGTGAGTTCCACCAGAATGCTCGCCACACGGGAGGCGCTGGAGCGCGAACTGCCCAACATCCGCGCCTGTATTGCTTCGCAAAAAGGAGCGTAATACCAGCGCACCTAGATGCGATTGCCGGAGCTCAGCTTTCGGCTGGGCCAAGGCTTTAGCTGCCCGGCTGCTTGTAGCATTGCGCGCGATAGCTGCGGGTGATCGGGAAGGGGGGGAAGCTGCCATTCAAAGACCCGTCGCCCCGTGCTTGACACGGGGCTCGGCTATCTTGAGCGGCCACGGAAGCAGAAGAAAAGCCCAACCCCGTGTCAAGCACGGGGCGACGAGGGAAGAAATGGCCGATATGGCGTCGCCGGGTTCTTTCAGGGTCGCAACCTGGCTCTTCGCAAAGGCATGGGCGGGGGCCCGAACATGGCTGTCAGGGTTTACCCCCTGTTCCTCTCAGCCTGTTCCGGTTCCTGAGCCGCGATCTAGCTGAACCGCAGCTTCTGGCCGAAGTTTCGCGCAAGCGGACGTCCGGTCCGCTTACTTGGCGAACAGCTTGCCCATATCCTTGAACGCCTTGAACTCCAGCGCATTGCCAGATGGATCGCGCAGGAACATCGTCGCTTGCTCGCCGGGCTGGCCCTTGAAGCGGATGGTGGGTTCGATCACGAAATCCGCCCCGCCGGCGCGCAGCCGCTCGGCCAGAGCCTCCCATTCGTCCATGCCCATCACCAGCCCGAAATGCGGCACCGGCACGCCGTGGCCATCGACGTGGTTGCTCGCGCGGTCGCCGGCCTGTCCCGGCGCCAGGTGGGCGACGATCTGGTGGCCGTGGAAATCGAAATCGATCCATTCCTCGCTCGACCGACCCTCAGCGCAGCCCATCACGTCGCCATAGAAGGCCCGCGCTGCGGCGAGATCGTCGACCGGGAAGGCGAGGTGGAACGGGGCAAGGCTCATCGCGAAGTCTCCATATTGCGCTCCGTCCTAATCCGTTCAGCCTCGACAGCGCCAGCCTGAATATCTAGGGCGGCCGAATAATCAGTCCCGGCAAGGTGGAGCGCAGCGGACATGAAACTCATCATCGGTAACAAGAACTACTCGAGCTGGAGCCTGCGCGGCTGGCTCGCGGTCAAGCAATCGGGTCTGCATTTCGACGAGCTTACCGTGCCGCTGCTCGGCGAAGAGTGGGATCGGATCAAGCAGGACATGGGCGAGGTGCAGCCGTCCAGCGGCAAGGTGCCGGTGTTGTGGGATGATGATGCGGTGGTGTGGGATAGCCTCGCGATCCTCGAATACTGCGCCGACAAGGTCGGGCGCGAGCGGTTCTGGCCCAAGGATGAGGCCGCGCGCGGCATGGCGCGGGCGATGGTGGCGGAGATGCACTCGGGCTATCAGGCGCTGCGCAAGGAACTGCCGATGAACATCCGCCGCCGGGTCGAGCTTCCCGGCCTGTCGGACGGCACCAAGCATGATATCGTCCGCATCCTCGGGCTGTGGGCTGAAGCGCGCGCGCGGCATGGCAGCGCAGGGCCTTACCTGTTCGGCACCTTCGGCGCGGCGGACATCTTCTACGCGCCTGTCGTCACCCGCTTCGTCACCTATGGGATCGGCGTTCCCGGTTTCGCGCAGGCTTACATGCAGGCGATCTGGGAGCATGACTGGATGCGCGAATGGATCACGGCGGCCGAGCAGGAGGAATGGGTGATCGAGCAGTGGGAAACGGCGGTATGAGGCTTATCGTCGCGGCGCTGATGGCGGTGCTGGCGCTGATCCCGGCGCCCGCCAGCGCCTGGGGCTTCTACGCCCATCAGCAGACCGCGCGGATCGCCGAGGCCAATGTCACGCCCGAAGTGCGCGCCAAGATCCGCGCGCTGCTGGCCCGCGAGAAGGACCTCGGCACGCCCGAATGCCCGCTCACGACCTTGGCAGACGCCGCTGTCTGGGCCGATTGCGTGCGCGGGGAGGGTTGGCGTTGGGGCTACACCGCCGCGTGGCATTACCGCACCGCGCCGATCTGCGAGGCCTTCAACCCCCGCGCGAACTGCGCGGGCGGCAATTGTGTCACCGCTCAGATCACCCGTGCGCATCGCATCCTCGCCGATGAGAGCCTGCCCGCCGCCGTGCGTCTGGAAGCGCTCGCCTTCATGGTTCACTTTGCGGGCGATGTGCACATGCCGCTCCATTCGGGCGATCATGAGGATCGCGGCGGCAATGACCGGGAGGCCGATTACGGGATCGTCCCGGGCCTCAACCTGCATTGGATCTGGGACGGCCCGCTGGCCGAGCGGGCGATCAGTGATCCGGCCGATCCGGTGGTGCGGCGCTACGCGCCTGCCGAGCGGGCGGAGTTGGGCGGCGGTGCGCCGGATGACTGGGGGCGCGAAAGCTGGGAGATTGCGCGGCGCTTCGTCTATCCCACGGCGTTCGACAGCGAGGATGTCTGCGCAGCGCCCCTGCCGGAGAAGACGGCGCTGAGCCAGGACGACATCGCGCGCGGGGTGCCGATCGCCCGACGGCGGGTGCAGCAGGCAGGCGTGCGGATCGCCGATCTGCTGACCAGCGCCTTTGCGCCAGGGCCTTTGGTGGTTGAGGGCGACCGACGCCGCTAGGCAAAGGCCTTGGCCACGAACCACGCGGCTATGGCCAGCATGGCGATCGCCAGTATCCGCCGAACGATTTGCGCGCGGGCCTTGGCCATGAGCACGCTCCGCGCCCGTTCGGCACCGAGCACCAGTGCGAGGTGGATGGCTGTGGCGATGCTCACGCTGATCGCTGCCATCGTCAGGCCTTGCGCGAAGCTCGGCTGCCCGCCGGGGATGAATTGCGGCATGACGCTGATGAAGAACAGCGCCGACTTGGGGTTGAGCAGGTTGATCGCAAAGCCTGCCAGCGCGTGACGCTGATCGGCATGGCGCGGGGTGACGGTGGGCGAGCTCTCTCCTGCATCGCCCCTCGAACCGTCCCATGCCTCCCACGCCAGCCACGCCATCATCACCGCCGCCAGCAGCGAGACGCCCCGCGAGAGCGCCGGGCCCTGAGCCAGGATGATACTCGCCGCGAGCACGCTGAGCGCGGCATTGGCGCTGAGTCCCAGCGCAATGCCGGTGATCGCGCCAAGCCCGGCGCGTCGCCCTTCGGCCAGCGTCAGCGTGACCAGCCAGCCCATGTTGGGGCCGGGGGTCAGCTCGATCAGCAACACCGCAAGGGCAAACCCGGCAAGATCAATCACGGCAGACGCTGGGTCTCGTAACGGGTGCCGTCCTTGCGGGCGTAGCCTGCGGCGTCGAACACCATGTCGATATCGGAATACACGCCGCTGTCGTCTTCGCGCCCTCCGGCGCTGATGGCGACAAAGACACACGGGCTGTCCGAGCGGTTGTGCAGGTGGTGCCCATTGGCTTCGCCCGCCGGGAAGGCGAGGATATCGCCCGGGCCCACCGGGGTCTCGCCGGTGTCGTCGATCAGCACTGCCTCGCCGGTCAGCATCACCACCAGTTCGTCCTGCCCGCGGTGCCAATGCCGCTGCGACGAGAAGGCGCCCGGCAGCAGCGTCACATGGCTCGCCCCCATCAAGGTCAGTCCCGCTGGCGGGCCGAGGCGGCGATACCAGCGCCCTTCGACTGCGGCATTGAAGGGCGACGGATAGCCGGTCGCGTTGGTCTGGGGAATGGCGGCACAATCGAGCTTGGGCATTCGCGGCAACTCCTGCTAGGCCTGTCAGGATGCTTGACGTAGCCGACCTTGCCAAGCGCCTGATCGCCGCGCCCTCCGTGACGCCTGCGACTGGCGCAGTGTTTGAACAACTGGAAGCGATGCTTACGCCCTTGGGGTTCGTCGTCCACCGCTTTGTGCGGGGCGATGGGCCGGAGGGGAGCGATGAGGCGCCGGTCGAAAACCTGTTTGCACTGCGGGCCGGACCCGAAGGTTCGCGCCACATCGCTTTTGCCGGACATCTCGATGTCGTGCCGCCGGGAGAGGGCTGGGCGTCCGATCCCTTCGTTCCGGTTGAGCGCGGCGACTTGCTCCACGGGCGCGGCGCGGTCGACATGAAGAGCGCGATCGCCGCGATGGTCGCCGCAGTCGCCGAGGTTCCGGCTGAGGCAGGCACAATCAGCTTCATCATCACCGGTGACGAAGAAGGCCCCGCGCTCCACGGTACCCGCGCGCTGATCGATTACATGCAGGCCGAGGGTATTCAGCCCGACCTGTGCCTTTTGGGCGAACCCACCAGCGTCAACCGTCTGGGCGATATGGTGAAGATCGGGCGGCGCGGTTCGGTCAATATCTTCATCGATGTCGATGGCACGCAGGGCCACGTCGCCTATCCGCATCTGGCCGATAATCCGCTGCCCAAGCTGGTCGCAATCCTGGCCGAGCTGGATTCGCTGACGCTGGATACCGGGACCAAATGGTTCCAGCCCAGCAACCTCGAAATCACCGATATCAATGTCGGCAACCGCGCGCATAATGTGATTCCCGCGGCGGGTGCGGCGCGGGTCTCGATCCGCTTCAATGATCTGCACACGGGCAAAAGCCTGTCCGAGCGGGTCATGGCGATTGCCGAAAAGCACGGCGGACGCGCGCGTCCCATCATCTCGGGTGAGCCATTCCTGACCGAGCCGGGAACTTTCTCGAAGCTGGTGAGCACGGCGGTCGAGGCCGAAACCGGCATCGCCCCGGAACTCAGCACCACCGGCGGCACATCGGATGCGCGGTTCCTGCGCAGTCTTTGCCCGGTGATCGAATTTGGCCTGTGCAACGCGACGATGCACAAACGTGACGAGGCGGTGGCGATCCCCGATCTGGCGGTGCTGGCGCGCATCTATACCCGGATCGCGAAGGCCGCATTGGCGCTCGCCGAGACAGACATCTAGCGCCCCCTCGGCGCAGGGGAGAGAACCTGAGATCATGGACCGCAAGCTAACCCTCTACATCCTCGTCGGCATGGTGCTGGGCGTGATTGTCGGCCAGATGCTCAACCAGATGGTGGATGCGGCGGTGATCAAGGAATCGATCGCGCCGTGGTTCAAGCTGCTGAGCGACATCTTCCTGAACCTCATCAAGATGCTGGTCGCCCCGCTGGTGCTTTCGACCATCGTCGTCGGGATCGCACATATGGGCGATAGCGCCGCGCTGGGCCGCATCGGAGTTCGTGCGCTGACGTGGTTCATTACTGCCAGCCTTATTTCGATCGGACTGGGCCTGGTGCTGGTCAATCTGTTCCAGCCCGGCATCGGCGCACCGATCCCCGATGTTGCCGAAGCCGCCGCCTCGGTGGGCGATGTCAAGGAGCTGAAGGCGACCGAGTTCATCCTGTCGATCTTCCCCAAGAACGCGGTCGAAGCGCTGGCGACCAACAACATTCTGCAAATCCTGGTCTTCTCGATCTTCGCCGGGGTAGCTCTGTCGGCCATCGGTGAGCGCGGGAAAGCGCTCGTTACGGGCGCGGACGCCCTCGCCGAGATGATGCTTCAGGTTACCGGCTATGTGATGCGCTATGCGCCGATCGCGGTTTTCGGCGCGCTCGCCAACGTGGTCGCGGCGAGCGGGCTGGCGATCCTCGGCACCTATCTGACCCTGCTGGTCGAGTTCTATTTCTCGCTGGTGCTGTTGTGGGTGATCTTGCTCGGCGCGGGGGCCGTATTCCTCGGTCGCCGGATCTGGGCGCTCATCCGCTATATCCGCCAGCCGCTGTTGATCGCCTTCTCGACCGCGTCGTCGGAGGCCGCTCTGCCCAAGCTGTTCGAACAGCTCGACCGCTTCGGCGTACCCCGCCGGATTTCGGGCTTCATGCTGCCGCTGGGCTATTCGTTCAATCTCGATGGCTCGATGATGTACATGAGCTTCGCGACGCTGTTCATTGCGCAGGCTTACGGCATCGATCTCAGCATCGGCACGCAGATCATGATCCTGCTGACGCTGATGATATCATCCAAGGGCATCGCGGCTGTCCCGCGCGCGTCGCTGGTGGTGATCACCGGAACGCTGGCGATGTTCGGCCTGCCGGTCGAAGGCGTTGCGATCATCCTCGCGATTGACCAGTTCCTCGACATGGGCCGCACCGCCACCAACGTGGTCGGCAATGCCGTGGCGACGGCGGTCATCACCAAGTGGGAAGGGATGCTGGAGGTGGAGGAGCCGGAACATGTCGACCACCCCCACGCGCCCGCCCACACCGCCGCCGATGGGCGCGCGGGGCTGGAGCTGGACGAGAGCAATTTTGAAGAGGGCAAGCGCTGACGCTGCGCCCGCGCCGTCAGTCCTTGCTTGTCTTCACGTACTCGACCGGCACGAACTCGCCCAGAGAGCATCCTGCGCCGCGCTGAGGGATGCCGCCGATGTTGGTGAGGCTGTAGACGATCTGCTGGGTGCACAGCTGGTTGATCGAGGTCTCGTAAGTGATGGCGCGATCCCAGCCGAGGCCGGGGCAACGGTTCTTCAAAGTGCTGCGATAGACCTTGCCGCCGTTCATCTCGAAATCGATCACCTGATCCGTGCGCACCACGGTGGCGCGCACCTGCGAGCGGTCGATGCAGTTCTGCCCGGCACCCAGCACCTTCACGGCAGGTGTGCGCGCCGCATCGGCATCGGCGCGGGCAGCAGGATCCGTCGGCGCGCAGGCGGCGAGGATCAGGGGGAGCGGAGCAAGCGCGAGACAGCGTGACAGCATGGCAGGTTTCTCCAAGGGGCAACGGCATTGTCGCCCCAATGCTTGAACGGCGGCTTAATCCCCGCTGGGTTCAAGCACCACACGGCCCTTCGGCGGCTCCATCACCTTCTTCTTGAAGCTGCACAGATCGGCGACCGTGCAGCGCCAGCATTCTGGCTGCCGCGCCTTGCAGACATAGCGGCCGTGCAGGATCATCCAGTGGTGGGAATCGCGGCGGAAGGGTTGGGGCACGCGTTTTTCGAGCTTCGCCTCGACATGATCCGGGGTCTTGCCCTTGGCCATGCCGGTGCGATTGCCGAGGCGGAAGATGTGGGTGTCGACCGCGAAGGTCTCCTGCCCGAACCAGCAATTGAGCACCACATTGGCCGTTTTTCGCCCCACGCCGGGGAGCTTCACCAGCGCTTCGCGCGTATCCGGCACTTCGCCGCCATGTTCGTCGACGAGGATCTGGCTGAGCGCGATCACGTTCTTGGCCTTGGAATTGAACAGGCCGATGGTCTTGATGTGCTCCTTCAGCCCTTCCTCGCCCAAATCGAGCATCTGCTGCGGCGTTTCAACCTTGGCGAACAGTGCACGGGTCGCCTTGTTCACGCCGACATCGGTGGCCTGCGCGCTCAATGCTACGGCCACGAGCAGCTGATAGGCATTGCCATATTCCAGCTCGGTTTGGGGTGAGGGGTTATCCTCGGCCAGGCGGCGGAAGAATTCGAAGATCTGGTCCTTGGTCATTCATCGGCCTTGGGATGTGCTGCTTTCCACTCCATCGCCATCAGCGCGCGCTTTTCGACCGAGGGGTGGGTGTAGAACAGGAACTCTTGCCAAGCCGAGGGGCGCGGATAGCGGTATTCGGCGGTCTTCACCAAGGCCGTGGCGAGCGCGTCCGGCTCGTTCACGGTCATCAGCGAATATTGGTCGGACTCGGTCTCGCCGATGCGGGTGAGCGTGTTGGTGAGCGGGGTGACGAGCAGCCCCAGCACGGAACCGACCACCGCAAACACGGGCAGACCGCGCGGCTCGTCGAGCCGGGCGTCACTCCCCAGCAATCGGGCGGCGGGGGCGAACAGGCGATTGAGCAGGAAGAAGAACAGCATAGCCAGCACCGGCAGCAACGCCACCGAACGCCACACATGGCCAAGCTTGTAATGCCCCGCCTCGTGCCCGGTGACGGCGCGTACCTCGGCAATCGAGGCCTGCTTGAGCGCAACGTCGGAAATCGCGATCCGGGCCGAGGGGCCGATGCCGGAGACATTGGCGGTAAAACGATCGGACTGGCGCGAACCATCATACATGAAGATGCGGTCATGCGGGATGCCGACATCATCCGCAATTTCCTCCAGCGCGGTGCGCACTTCGCCCGCGGGAACCGGCTTGTATTCGTTGAACAGTGGCTCGATCAACGGTGGCCCGGCGAGCAGCGCAAGCAGCGTCACCACGCCCGCCAGCCCGCCGCTCCACAGCCACCAGCGCTGGCCAGTGCGGCGGATCAGGGCATAGACGCCAACAAGAAAGAGTCCGCCCAGCACCATCCCGATCAGTTCCCCGATTGCCATCTGACCAAGGAAATCGCCGAGCGGCTGGCTGGACAGGCCATAGGACCGCTCACGATACCAATCGGTGTAGATGGTCCAAGGCAGGGCGATGATCGTGGAGATCAACAGGAACGCGGCGCTGACCGCGAAGGTCGCAAGCGCCGGGTGCCGCCCCTCCATGCGCGCGGCGATCCGGTCGAGCAGCCTGAGGCGCACCATGATGACGGCCACCAGCAACGAGACGCCGACGTTCAGCAGCAGCAGCCAGTGGTTGCCGGTGGTGTAGGCCTGTGCCTGCGCGAGCGCATCGGGCCCAAGGCTGTCGACCAGCCGTGCGGCCTGCTCAGCGGGGGTGAGGGTGGTGGACATGACGATGATCGCTCCCCTGTGGATCTGTGTGTCTTATTCCGGCAAAACGCCGCGCGCCATCAACGTGAAGGGTCAGAGCCCGAGCACATCATTCATGGTGTAGCGTCCGGCGCTCTGCCCGGTGAGCCACGCGCCCGCGCGCACCGCCCCGCGCGCGAAGATCATGCGGTTTTCGGCTGAGTGGGAGAGGGTCAGGCGTTCCTCGCTGCCCGCGAAGATCACCGAATGCTCGCCCGCCACGGTGCCGCCGCGCAAGGTGGCGAACCCGATCGCGCCTTCGGCCCGCTTGCCGGTCATCCCGTGGCGACCGCTCTCCATGTTGTCGCTGAGGATGATCCCGCGCCCCTTGGCCGCCGCCTCGCCCAGCAGCTTGGCGGTGCCGCTTGGCGCGTCGACCTTCATGCGGTGGTGCATCTCCAGCACCTCGATATCCCACTCCGGCCCCAGCCGCGCCGCCGCCTCGCGCACCAGATGGGCCATCAGGGTGACGCCCAGCGAGAAGTTGCCCGATTGCAGCACCGGCACGGCGCGGGCGGTCTCGGCCAGCATGACGAAATGCGGCTCTTCCAGCCCTGTGGTGCCGACCACGATCGGCTTGCCCGCGACCTTGGCCGCGCCGAGATTCGCCGCCAGCGCATCGGGCGCGGAGAAATCGACCAGCACGTCGCACTGGCTGGCATAGGGCCCAATCGAGCCGCCTGCATCGACCCCCACGCACAGCACGTGCCCTGCATCGGCAATCGCCGCTTCGAGCGCTTGCCCCATCCGGCCTTTGTGCCCGATCACCCCGAATTGCAGCATCATCTCGTCCCTGATTCGTCATGCTGAACTTGTTTCAGCATCCATCCCGCGTCTAGGCTCAGTCCGCGCTTGCGGCGCGATGGACCCTGAAACAAGTTCAGGGTGACGACAAGGAAAAGACATGGCGGCACCGCGCAGCATCGTCATCCTCACCGGCGCAGGGATTTCGGCTGAGAGCGGGATCGACACCTTCCGCTCGGCCGGGGGTCTGTGGGAACAGCACCGAGTGGAGGATGTCGCCACGCCCGAGGGCTTCGCCCGCAACCCCGATCTCGTGCTCAATTTCTACGACATGCGCCGCGCGGCCTTGGCGGCGGTTGAGCCGAACCCGGCGCACAGGGCGCTCGCGCGGCTGGAACGGGAATTTGCGGGCGAGTTGCTGCTGATCACCCAGAATGTCGATGACCTGCATGAACGCGGCGGTTCGGGTCAGGTGCTGCACATGCACGGGGAATTGAAGAGCGCGCTGTGCCAGTCCTGCGAAACGCGCTCGCCGTGGCATGGCACGATGATTGAGCGTCCGCCTTGCCCCGTCTGCCGTGCGCCGACGCTCCGCCCCGATGTCGTGTGGTTCGGCGAGATGCCCTATCAGATGGGCCGGATCTATCAGGCGCTCGAAACCTGCGACCTGTTCGTCAGCATCGGCACATCGGGCGCGGTCTATCCGGCAGCGGGCTTCGTGCAGGAAGCGCGGGCAGCAGGGTCGCGCACCCTCGAACTCAATCTCGAGCCGAGCGAGGGCTCGCGGATGTTCCACGAAACCCGGCTTGGTCCGGCGAGCGTGGTGGTGCCGGAATGGGTCGACGAGGTGCTAGGCAGCTGATCCGCAGCCTTTGCAGGTCGGGTCTTTCGCGATTCGGATCGTCCGCATCCCCGGCTCAAGCCCGTCGAGGATATGCAGCTTGCCCCAGCCCGGATCACCCAAGCCGCTCACGCCTGCCAGCAGCACCTTGACCGCTTGCAGCGCCGCAAAGGTGCCCACCCAGCCTGCCATCGCGCCGAGCATCCCGTCATCCGCGCAGGTGTCGCAATCCTCGGCATCGAAGGCGTCGCCGACGAAGCAACGGTAGCACGGCTGGTCGGGCAGGTGCCCCGCAAAGGCCGCCACCTGGCCCTGAAACCGGCCCACCGCGGCCGAGAGCTGCGGAATGCCCGCGGCGACGCAGGCGTCCGACACGGCGAGGCGCGTGGCGAAATTGTCGGTGCCGTCGAGCACCACGTCGGCGCCTGCGATGAGGCTCGCGGCGTTGTCAGCCGTGATCCGCGCGTCGGACACATCGACGCTCAGCGAATCGTCGAAATTGGCGAGCCAGCGCCGGGCCGAGACGGCTTTGCCGTAACCGACATCGCGGGTGGTGAAGATCGTCTGGCGCTGGAGGTTCGAGACATCGACCACATCATTATCGACCAGCGCAAGGTGCCCGATCCCGCTCGCGGCGAGATATTGCAGCGCGGGGCTTCCGATCCCGCCAAGCCCGATCACCGCCACCCGCGCCGCTGCGAGCCGCACTTGTCCCGCACCGCCGACTTCAGGCAGCACGATATGCCGGGCGAAACGGTCAAGCCTCGCGGATGACATGCTCATGACTTGTCATCCACTGCGCGACGCTCGGCCTTGAATGCGCCAATGCCGTGCCACCACAGAAAGCCGATCACGCCGCCCTTGGTCGGCTGAAGCGTGACGAGCAGCATGACGATGGCCACAGGCAGAATGATCGCCAAGGTCAGCCAGGGGCTCATCCCGAAGGTCCCGATCATCGCGATCACCACCGGGGCGAGCAGGTGGCCGACCACGAAGATCCCGATATAGGCGGGAAAATCGTCGGCCTGCTGGATCGACCAGTCCTGCCGGCAGTGCGGACAGCGGTCGACCGGCTTGAGCCATTTGCGGAACAGCGCCGCTTCGCCGCAGCGCGGGCACCTGCCGCGCAGCCCTCGCACCAGGGCGGACACCCAGCCCTTGGGCAGGTCGATCAGGTCGGAAGAAAGGCGCTGAGACGGCATGGACAGGCTGTTTACAACCTGTGCACCGCCTGTCGACCGGTCTGTGGACAGGGCTGTCGAAAGTGCGGGGATGATGTGTGGGATCGCGGAGGGTGCAAGTCCCTCCCCATTCCTGCGGAACGGGGAGGCACGAAGGCCTCAGCTCTCCAGCTGCCGCAGGAGGCTCCGCACATCGCCGTCCATGTCGGCGTCGCGCTGGCGCAGGTCTTCGATCAGGCGCACTGCGTGGATCACCGTCGAGTGGTCGCGCCCGCCGAACTTGCGCCCGATTTCGGGGTAGGAACGCGGGGTCAGCACCTTCGAGAGATACATCGCCACCTGCCGCGGGCGCACCACGGCGCGGGCGCGGCGCTTGCTGCTCATTTCCGCGCGGTCGATGCGGTAGAACTGACACACAGTGCGCTGGATTTCGTCGATGGTGATCCGGCGACGGTTGGCGCTAAGGATGTCGGTCAGCTGTTCTTCCGCCAGCTGCAAGGACACGTCCTGCCCGGTCAGCTGGGCATAGGCGATCAGCTTGTTGAGGCCGCCGACCAGTTCGCGAATGTTGCGGGTGATGGTGCGGGCGAGGAAATCGACCACATCTTCGGGCACATTCAGCGGAGCGAAGCGGGTCAGCTTGGAGACGAGGATCTTCTTGCGCAGTTCGATATCGGCGGGCTGGATATCGGCCACCAGACCCATCGACAGGCGCGAGAGCAGGCGCGGCTCGACCCCGTCCAGCGCCTGGGGGGCGCGGTCGGCGGCGAAGACCAGCCGCTTGCCCTCGGCCAGCAGCGCGTCGATGGTGTAGAGCAGCTCTTCCTGCGCGCTTGCCTTGCCGATGATGAACTGGATGTCGTCCACCAGCAGCAGATCGAAGCTGCGCAGCCGCGCCTTGAACTCGATCGTCTGGCTCGACTTCAGGGCCTGGACGAATTCGACCATGAAGCGCTCGGCCGAGCAATAGAAGATGCGCGCGCGCGGATGGGTTTGCAGATAGGCGTGGCCAATCGCGTGGAGCAGGTGGGTTTTGCCCTGACCGGTCGCCGCCTTGAGGTAGAGCGGCGAGAATTGCGGCTGCTCCACGGCGGCCATGCGCTGCGCCGCGTTGCAGGCGAGGATGTTGGCCTCCCCCGTCACGAAGGCGGCGAAGGTCAGCGACGGATCAAGCCCGACCGAAGAGGTGAAATTCGCATCACCCATTGCGCCGGCGGCCAAGGCGATCGCGCTCGCGCCGTCATTGGCGGGGCGGCGGCCATCGTCGAGGCGCAGGTCGGGCAGCTGGCGGCGGCCGGGGTGGACGACAATATTGACCTTGCGCACTTCACTGCGCGCAATGCTCCATGCGAGCTGAAGCCGGTCATGGAAGCGGTCCCGCACCCAGTTGGCGGAAAATTCGGTCGGAAGGTAAAGATCGAGCGCGCCCGTCTCGCGGTTGAGGGCGCCCAGCTGGATCGGCTTGATCCACTGGCTGTGCAGCTGATGGCCCAGATCCTTGCGCAAGCCCTGACTGATATCGGACCAATCGGCGGCGAGATTTACAGCTTCGGAGTCTTCCATCAGATGTTCATCGGCCGGGCGGCCACCCGTCCGCGCCTTGTCAGTCCTGTGCACAAGCTCTTCCCCAATTCAATCTTAGCCTGCCGAGCCGTGCGGCTCGCAGACCATTTCATTCTGATGCGACAGGCTTAACCTTCCCAGCCCCGGAATCGCGGATTCCGGAGTTCCCCCCTGTCGGCCAAGTTGTAAAAGCACCCGGGCTGTCCCGCGCCGGGTGGAATTGGTTTAAAGAACCCTGCGGCCTTTTGCGCAAGCGAGGACTTTTAAAAAAAGTGAAATAATCCTGTTGACTCACCGCTGAGCCGCAGACTTGCGTTGAAGTATCTGTTTTTCCAGAAAATTTACCAGTTCCCGGCCGCGAATCGTGGCGAATCCTGACATTTCCGTCATCGAGACGGTTGCGTTTGTCGCAAACGAAACGGGCCGCGCTCATTGAGCGCGGCCCGATCGGTTTGGAAGACCCCGGCATCCCGTCTTTCATACCGCAGTATGAAAGACGAAAGCGCGACGAATCGAATCAGAGAGTGGCGACTCGGCGCGTCAGGCGCGAGAGCTTGCGGGCCACGGTGTTCTTGTGCAGCACGCCACGGGCAACGCCGCGGGCCATTTCCGGCTGAGCCGCCTTGAGAGCAATCGCAGCGGCTTCCTTGTCGCCCGCTTCACAGGCCGACTCGACCTTCTTGATGAAGCTGCGGATGCGGCTGATGCGCGCACCGTTGATTGCGGCGCGGGCGGTGTTGCGACGGATGCGCTTCTTGGCTTGCGGCGTGTTTGCCATAATTCGTGTCTGTCTCGCGTTTGGTTCAGGCCGCTTGCGGCAGCCGAGAAATGGGTGACGGTTTGCTCGAAAACGGGCGAGCGGACGCGTGGCCCAACCGCCGGAAAGCAGCGCCCTTAGTCAGAATGGCTCTCGAGGTCAATGATTCTCGCCTACTTCTGGCAGACCGGGCAGAACCAGGTGCTGCGTCCGCCTTGGGCGATCCGTTCGATCACCCCGCCATCATCGCGGCGGCATGGCTGGCCGTCGCGCCCGTAAACGTCAAAGGAGCTGGCGAAATAGCCGAGCTCCCCGCTCGGCGCGGCATAGTCGCGCAAGGTTGAACCACCGTCACGGATCGAGGCCTCGAGCACCGCGACGATGGCGGGCACCAGCCGCGCAAGCTGTGGCCCCGTGACCTTGCCCGCGGGCTTGGTCGGCCGGATTCCCGCCCGCCACAGCGCCTCGCACACATAGATATTGCCAAGCCCTGCCACGATCCGCTGATCGAGCAGGCACAGCTTGATCGACTGGGTCTTGCCCTTGAGCGCGGCCTTCAGATGGCCGACACTCAACCCCGGTCCCAACGGCTCCGGCCCGAGCGCAGCGAATTGTGGCCAGAGATTGAGCGCGCCGGTGGCGACCAGATCGACCGAGCCGAATCGGCGCGGATCGCACAGGGCAAATCGGTGGTGGGCGGTCTCCAGCAGCAGGTGATCATGCGTCTCGGGCGTTTCCGGGTCGATCCGCCAGCGCCCGCTCATCCCGAGATGGAAGATCATCGTCGCTCCGCGATCCAAATGCATCAGCCCGTATTTGGCACGGCGCGACAGCGTGCTGACCGTGGCGCCCGTCATTACCTGGACCAGATCGGCGGGGAAGGGGCGCCGCAGATCGGCGCGGTTCAGGACGACGCGCGTGATCCGCTCGCCTTCGAGGAACTTTGCAAGGCCGCGGACGGTTGTTTCGACTTCAGGGAGCTCAGGCATTTGGCCTCCCTCTAACACCCTTTGCGCGGGCGGCAATTGTCTCTAGGGAGCCGGGCATGACACAGAGCACTGACGACACCGTCTCCTTCGGCTACACGCAGGTCACTCCGGAAGAAAAGACCCGCAAGGTCGGCGAGGTCTTCTCGAGCGTCGCGCGCAAGTACGACATCATGAATGATGCGATGTCGGGCGGGATGCACCGCTTGTGGAAGGATCGCTTCGTGAAGCGGGTGAAGCCGCAGCCGGGCGAACAGATCCTCGACATGGCGGGCGGCACCGGCGACATCGCCTTCCGCATGGCCGCGAGGGGCGCGCATATCACTGTCGCCGACATCAATCAGGACATGCTCGACGTGGGGGCCGAACGGGCGCTGGAGCGCGGGTTTGACGAAGACGACGGCAGCCTCGTCTTCACCTGCCAGAACGCCGAAAGCGTGAGCTTCGCGTCGAACACCTTCGATGCCTACACCATCGCCTTCGGCATTCGGAACGTGACCCACATCGACCGCGCCCTCGCCGAGGCGCTGCGTGTGCTGCGCCCGGGCGGGCGGTTCTTCTGCCTCGAATTCTCGACCGTCGAGTGGTCGGGGCTGAAGGAGGCCTATGACCTCTACTCCGAACACCTGCTGCCGCGCATGGGGCAGGCGATCGCGGGGGACGCGGATTCCTATCGCTACCTCGCCGAATCGATCCGCAAGTTCCCGCCGATGCCCGCCTTCGAGCAGATGATCCGCGCGGCGGGCTTTGCGAACACCAAGGTCGAACCGATCATGGGCGGGCTGGTGGCGATCCATTCGGGGTGGAAGATCTAGGGACGTGACCACCTCTGCCGTCCACCTGATCCGCCTCGCCCGCTGGGGTGTGACGCTGGCGCGCCGCCGCGCGCTGGTGGGGATCGAGAATGATCCCAATGCCCCGGTCGCCCTGCGCCAGCTGGTGCGGCTGGCGCGGCTGGCGACGCTGACGGGCAAGAACGGCCCGCGCGATTATGCCGGGGCTTTCCGCGCCATCGGCCCGGCGGCGATCAAGCTCGGGCAATCGCTCGCCACCCGCCCCGATCTGGTGGGCGAGGAAGCGGCGAATAATCTCCTCAGCTTGCAGGACAGCCTGCCGCCAGTGCCGTTTGCGCAGATCAAGGCGGCAATTGAATCGAGTTTCGGGCAGCCGATCGAGAAGCTGTTCTCCGAGATCGACCCGGAGCCCGTCGGCGCGGCGTCGATTGCGCAGGTCCACAAGGCGGTCACCACCGAGGGCCGCAAGGTCGCGGTCAAGGTGCTGCGCCCGGGCATCCGCGAGAAATTCGCCCGCGATATCACGACCTACGAATGGGCCGCCGCCCATGTCGAAGCGATGGGCGGTGAGTTCTCGCGCCTGCGCCCGCGCCTGACCATCGCCAATTTCAAGCGCTGGACCAATTCCGAACTCGACCTGCGGCGCGAGGCGGCCTCGGCCTCCGAACTCGCCGAACAGATGGCGGGCGTCTCGGGCTACCGTATCCCCGGTATCGACTGGGATCGCACCAATGGCCGGGTGATGACCATCGAATGGATCGACGGAATTAAGATCAGCCGCGTCGATGAACTGCGGACGCGCGGGCATGATTTCGCCGCGCTGTCGGAACGGCTGGTGATCAGCTTCCTGACCCAAGCGATCAGCGCGGGCTTCTTCCATGCCGACATGCACCAGGGCAACCTGTTCGTGGAGGACGACGGCACCATCGTCGCGATCGATTTCGGGATCATGGGCCGGATCGACCGGCGCGCGCGGCAATGGCTGGCGGAGATCCTCTACGGGCTGACCACCGGCAATTACCAGCGTGTCGCCGAAATCCATTTCGAGGCGCAATATGTGCCGAGTTACCACTCGGTCGGCGAATTCGCCACCGCGCTGCGCGCCGTGGGCGAGCCGATGCGCGGCAAGCCGGTGAAGGAACTCAGCGTCGGGCAGATGCTCGACGGGCTGTTCGCGATCACCCGCGATTTCGACATGCAGACCCAGCCCCACCTGCTGCTGCTGCAAAAGACCATGGTGATGGTCGAGGGGATCGCGACCCAGCTCAACCCCGACATCAACATGTGGGACACCGCTGCGCCCTATGTGCGCAGCTGGATCCGCGATGAGCTCGGCCCGGAAGCCGCGCTCGCGGATCGGCTCAAGACCGATACCGAGACTTTGCTGCGCCTGCCCGGCCTGATCCGGCGGCTGGAAGAGAAATACCCGCCCAAGGGCGGCGCGCCCGAAGCGCCGCCGCTGCCGCATATCCCGCTCATTACCGACAGGCGTGAGGGCCGCGGCTGGCTGGGCTACGTCCTCTCGGGCCTTGCCGGTGCAGGCGCGCTGTGGGGGGCAATGGCGCTCGGCTGGATCGGATGAGGGCTTGGGCGCGGCCATCGCTCATCGAGCGATGGGAGGCGCTGGGCCAGCCGTTCGCGCATTTGCCGCGCTGGGCGGCCGGGCTGGTTCTGGCACTCTTGGCGGCCGCGCTGGGATGGAGCGCGTTGGTCACCGCCCCCGCCTATTCGCCTGAGCGCCCGCCCGCTGCCGCCGCGCCTGCCGCACACCCACACCCGCAAGACCGGGCCAAGGGCGACATGGCGCTCTACGCCCGCATCGCTGCGCGCGTGACCGCGGGCGAGGGCTATTACACTGCCGCTTTGGCGGAGCAGCGCGCCAGCCATTACCCGACCCGCCCCTTTGTCGCGGTGCGCCTGCCAACGCTCGCGCGGCTGCAAGCGCTGATCGGGGTGGACGACGTGCGCTACGTGCAGCTGGCCTTGGTTCTGGCGTGCCTGTGGGCGCTCAATCGCCGGGAACCGCCGCTCGCCGCATGGCCCGAACGACTGGGGGCGAGCGCGCTGCTGGCGCTGGGTGGAGCCGCCGCGCTGCACCCGGTCGCGGGACTCGACCATGATTTTACCGCGGGCCTGTGTCTGACACTGGCGCTGCTGCTCTATCGCCGGAACCACTGGTGGCCTGCGCTCGTTGCGGCCGCTCTGGCGCTCGCCGTGCGCGAACTGGCAGCGCCCTTCGTGCTGCTGTGGCTCGTCTTCGCGCTGGTGGAGCAACGCTGGCGCGAGGCGAGCGCGGTGGCGGCGCTGCTGGCGGTGTTCGCAGGCGGGATGGCGTTGCACTTCGCGGCGGTCGAAGCCGGACGATTGCCGGGTGACCTCGCCTCGCAGGGGTGGACCGGGATGGCGGGCTATCGCCTGCCCCTCACCGCGCTGGCGCAGCTCACCGGATTGCGGTTCTTGCCCGTCAGCCTCGCGGCACCGCTGGCGCTCCTCCCGTTGGTCGGCTGGGCCGCATTGGGCGGGCGGATCGGGCTGTTTGCGGTGCTGTGGTTTGCCGGGCTGTTCACCATCATGGCGCTGTTTGCGCGGCCGGAGAATTTCTACTGGGTACAATTGGCGTTACCGGCCTATGGCATCGGTCTCGCTTTTGCCCCGCGCGGGTTATTTGCACTTTTCCAAAGCGCGGCGGGGCGGGCATCAAGGCAAAGTTAACCAAGCTTTGCGAAGGGTGTTGCGTGCATTATGGCTGGCACCCTACAGCGAGGCGCGAGAGGCGAGAGGCAAGATGAGCACACAGGAGGCGAAAGCGGGCAAACACCCTCGCATCCTGCTGGTCGTGGGTGGCGGAATCGCGGCCTACAAGGCCTGCGAACTGGTGCGCCTGATCCGCAAGGGCGGCGGCGATGTCACCTGCGTCGTCACCAAGGGCGGGCAGCAATTCGTCACCCCCATGTCGCTGGCCGCATTGTCCGAGAATCAGGTCTATACCAACCTGTTCGACCTCAGGAACGAGGCCGAGATGGGCCATATCCAGCTTTCGCGCGAGGCGGATCTGGTGGTGGTCTGTCCGGCGACTGCCGACCTGCTCGCCAAGATGGCGACCGGCATCGCGGATGATCTCGCGACCACTCTGATCCTCGCCACGGACAAGCCGGTGATGGCTGTGCCTGCCATGAACGTGCGGATGTGGGAGCATGAGGCGACCCAGCGCAACATCGCCTTGCTCAAGGCGGCAGGCGTCACGGTGCTGAACCCCGATGAAGGTCCGATGGCCTGCGGGGAGTTCGGCTATGGCCGCCTGCCCGAGCCTGAGGCGATCTGGCACGCGATTGCTGCGCATTTCGGCATGGACGTGCCCGAACCGCAATTGCTCGAACCGCCGGCGCGCCGCCTTGCGCCGCCGACATTCGAAGTCGAAGCGCTTGAGCCTGAGGAAGAGGACGATGGCAGCGCCGCCATGCCCGCAGGCGGGCTCGGCGGGTTTTTCTCGCGCATCATCCCGCGCTCCACGGCGAAGCGCAGCCATGACGAGATCGAAGCCGAATACGAAGACCTGCCCGCTTTCGACTCGGAAGAATTCCTGCTGCCCGAAGAAGAAGACCCCGCGCCCGAATTCGCGCCGGATTTTGGCGGGCCGCTGCTCGCGCGCAAGGGCAAGGCCGTTTCCGCACCGCCCGTCGATTTCGGGGCGATCAATCACGAAGTCGATGAGCGCAAGGCTCCGCCCGAATCCGAATTTCTGGCACCCGAAGTGCCCGAGGAGATCGAAGCCGATCTTGGCGAGGTGACCGAAGGGGGCGATTTCGGGGTTGCCGGTTCGCATCGACCGCTCGTCGGACGGCATGTGCTGGTCACCGCCGGGCCGACGTGGGAAGCGATCGATCCGGTGCGTTATATCGCCAACCGTTCGAGCGGGAAGCAGGGCTTTGCCATCGCCGCCGCTGCGGCTGCGCTGGGCGCGCGGGTGACCTTGGTGACCGGGCCGGTGGCGCTCAAGACGCCTGCCGGTGTACGCCGCATCGATGTCGAAAGCGCCCGCGATATGGCCGAAGCGGTCAGGCGCTCGCTCCCTGCTGACGTTGCGGTGATGGTCGCTGCGGTCGCGGACTGGCGGCCCAAGGAATATCGCAGCGAGAAGATCAAGAAGCGCGGCGATGCGCCTCCTGCGCTGATGCTGACCGAAAACCCTGACATCCTCTCCAATGTCGCAGGTGGCACCCGGCGTCCGGCGCTGGTGATCGGCTTTGCGGCAGAGACCGACAACGTGCTCGAAAACGCGAAGGTCAAGCGCAAGCGCAAGGGCGCTGACTGGATCGTCGCCAATGACGTGAGTGGCGATGTGATGGGCGGGGACCGTAACCGCGTCACGATCGTCAGCGGAGACGGGATCGAGGTGCTCGACGAGATGCCCAAGAGCGCCGTGGCGATGGCGCTGGCCGAACGCATTGCGGCGGTGTTCCGGGTGGAAGCGGCCGAATGACCTCACCCATCACGGTTGAAGTGAAGCGCCTGCCACACGGCGCAGGCCTGCCGCTGCCCGCCTATGCCACAAGCGGCGCGGCTGGCATGGACGTGGTCAGCGCCGAGGATGTCACCATCGCTCCGGGCGCGCGCCATGCGGTGGCGACCGGCCTCGCGCTGGCGATCCCCGCTGGCTACGAAATTCAGGTGCGCCCCCGTTCTGGGCTGGCGCTCAAGCATGGGATCACCGTCCCCAACACCCCCGGCACGATCGACAGCGATTATCGCGGCGAGCTGAAGGTGATCCTGATCAACCTTGGACCCGATCCTTTCGCTATCGCCCGCGGCGACCGGGTGGCGCAACTGGTGCTCGCGCCGGTGGTGCAGGCGGCGTGGAACGAGGTTGCGGACCTCGACGCGACCGAACGTGGCGAGGGCGGCTTCGGCTCGACCGGAGGGCACGCGGCGCTCTGAGCGCTTCGCCGCAAAAAACTGGAGGTTCGCCGCCAGCTACTTGTCAATCAAAATGGTTGAGTTATTTTGGTCCATGTCGGACCATACCAATGGACGGCCGTTTACGCCCCCCTTCACAGGAGCAGAAAATGGCCCATCAACTTGAACTCGACGCTGACCGGCTGCGCGATGATCCGCTGATCCTCATCATCCCGGGCCTCAACAACAGCAATGAACATCACTGGCAGACCCGGTGGGAAGCGACCATTCCCGATTGCGAGCGGGTGGACCTCGGCATGTGGGATGATCCGCATCGCAACACCTGGGTCAACAAGATCAATCTCGCGGTGCACCGGGCGCAGCGGCCGGTGATCCTGGTGGCGCACAGCCTCGGCTGCCTCGCGGTGGCGTGGTGGGCGGAGTATGAGCAGCCGTCGCAGGGCAATCCCGTGGTCGGCGCGCTGCTGGTCGCACCGCCCGATGTGGAGCGCGAGGGTGTAGACTCGCGGCTCGCCCG
Organism: Erythrobacter sp. W302b; assembly: GCF_046452395.1. Classification (NCBI taxonomy): domain Bacteria; kingdom Pseudomonadati; phylum Pseudomonadota; class Alphaproteobacteria; order Sphingomonadales; family Erythrobacteraceae; genus Erythrobacter; species Erythrobacter sp. W302b. Next base: position 101,140 of record NZ_JBKFDH010000001.1, read on the forward strand.
TTTCTCCCCCGCGCCGCGCCGCGCACTGCCGTTTCCCGCCTTCCTCGCCGCCAGCGAGAATGACCATTACTGCCAGCTGCGCGTGGCGCGCGGGCTGGCTGCCGATTGGGGCGCGTGCTTTGCCTATGCGGGTTCGATCGGACACATCAATGCCGAGAGCCGGATCGGCGATTGGGAATTCGGCCAGCTTCTGCTCGCCCAGCTGATCCGGGAGCATCGCAACCGGACGCAAGGCAGCGCGGTGATCGGCGCAGGCCGGGAGCGGCGGGTCAGCCCGCGCTTTACCCGCCTGCCCTGGGTTCACACCGGGATCGGGCAGCCGCAGACCACTGAGTTGTAAAGCGCCAAAACCAGACACAAAAAAAGGCGGCGCGATCCCCTGCGCCGCCTTCTCTTTTCCCGTCCAAGGGTCTCTTGCGTGTAGCCTTACACCATCAATCGGTGGGGCGCACGGTCTTTTCGTCATCGCGGATGGTGATCCGCAGGGTTTCACCCGAATTGCCGGGGAAACCGGTGAACATCGCGTCCACCAGATTGGGAACGAGGCGCGGCAGGCGGTTCGAGCGCGAGACCGCTTCGGCCTTGCCCTCGAACAAGCGTTGGCCATCGGCGGCGCGGTCGATCTTCAGATCAATGCCGCTGGTATAGATGGTGTAGCTGCGCACGTCCGGGCCGCCGAAGAACGGATCGTTGAAGCCGAAGCCCCAGCCGCCGCCGCCCCAGCCGCCCCACCGGCCCCACGGGCCAAAGCCCGCTGCGCCGACACCGTTGAAATCGGTGCGGACCCGTTCACGACCACCATCAACACGGTAGTCGAAGCGTACCAGCAGATCCGCGCTTTCAGGCGTGGCCGCGCGGGTGTAACCCAATTCCTGCATCTCGGCAGCGACCGCGTTGGCATAGGTGGCAAATTCAAGCCCCCCCGCCAGCTTGGGATCTTCCGGCACGACCGCGAAGGATTGGCCCTGCGGCGCAGGCAAGGGCGCGGCAAAGCGCGACACATCCGCCTTGAACGGGGTGGTGCAGGCCGACAGCCCTACCGCGAGGGCAAGCGGAAGCGCAAAGCGGGTCAGAGATTTGATCGAAGACATAGGAGACAACATGACACAACCCTTGTCTGGTTTCCATTGCAATGAGAGCAATGGTGTTAGCGTGGGATACCATATTGCATGGGCATGAACGACGATTGAACATTCGCCGTGACTGCGCCTCGGCTCATCGCAAATCGGCTGTAAAATCAGTGTCGCACCAGCCCCAGCGCTCGGTAAGCGGCGTCGAGTGTCGGCTTGCCGCGTTCGCGCGCCTTGGCAGCGCCGCGCGCGAGGATCGCATCGAGCGCTTCGCTGTCGTCCTTGAGCGCCACGAAGCGGTCACGGATCGGGCCGAGCTTGGCAACCAGCAGGTCAGCCAGCGCGGGTTTGAACGCGCCGAAACCCTGCCCGCCAAACTGCGTGAGCACCTCGGCCGCCGATTGCCCGGCGAGCGCGGCGTAGATGCCGACCAGATTGCGCGCCTCGGGCCGGTCAGCCAGCCCGGCTTCCTCGGACGGCAGCGGTTCGGGATCGGTCTTGGCCTTCTTCACCTTCTGCGCCATCGTGTCGGCGTCATCGGACAGGTTGATGCGGCTCATGTCGCTGGGATCGGACTTCGACATCTTCGCCGAACCGTCGCGCAACGACATGATCCGCGCCGCTTCCTTCGGGATGATCGGATCGGGCAGGGTGAAGATCGGCGCGTCTTCGGTGCCGAAGTCGTTGTTGAACTTCTGTGCGATGTCGCGGGCCAGTTCCAGATGCTGCTTCTGATCCTCGCCCACGGGCACATGGGTCGCCTGATAGAGCAGCACGTCGGCGGCTTGCAGAACCGGGTAGGTGAACAGCGCGACCGACTGGCCCTCGCGGTTCTTGCCCGCCTTGTCCTTCCACTGCGTCATGCGATTGAGCCAGCCCATGCGTGCGGTACCGTTGAGCAGCCATTGCAGCTCGGGATGCAGCGGGACTTGCGCCTGGTTGAACAGGATCGCCTTGTCGGGATCGAGCCCGCAGGCCACCAGCGTCGCCACCAGTTCCAGGGTCGAGGACCGCAGCTCGGCCGGATCATGCGCCATCGACAGCGCGTGAAGATCGGCGATGAAGATCAGGCATTCGCCGCCCGCCGCATGGGCATCATCCTGCAAGGCGACGTAGTTGCGGATCGCCCCCAGATAATTGCCGAGATGGGGCTTGCCCGTGGGTTGGATGCCGGAAACGACGCGCATGTCACTCAACCTCTAGTATCTTGTCATCGGCCTTTGTTCGGGCCGGCTTCCTGCGCCGTAGCTGGGCGAGGAGGTCCTTGTCGAGCGCGCCGAACACAAACGCAGCGGCAAAGAACACCGCACCGCCTGCGGCAACAAGCACACCAAGCGACCAGATGCGCTCGATCAGGCTTGCGCCATAGCGGTCCGCCATCAACGGCATAAGGTACCACAGCACCCCGGTCATCGCGCCCGTCGCCAGCAATTGCCGCGCGACCCGGCTGACCAGCTTGGGGGTGAAGTGGAACCACCCGCGGCGGTGGAGGATGATGTAGAGCAGCACGCAATTGAGACTGGCCGAGGCGGCGGTTGCCGCCGCCAGCCCGACAATCCCGAAGCGGCTCACCACATACAAGTTGAGCGCGACGTTGAAGATCAGCGAAACGAGCGCCGTCCACACCGGGGTGCGGGTATCCTCACGGGCGAAAAAGCCGGGGTTCAGCACCTTGACGATGACATACGCGGGAAGGCCCGCAACCAGCGCGACCACGATCTGCGCCATCAATGCGCCATCGGTGGTGGTGAACTTGCCGCCCACGAAGAATGCGGTGCAGAACGCCGGTGCGCACACCGCCAGCGCCGCTGCGGCGGGCAGGGTCAGCAAGGTCGCGATTTCAAACGCATTGCCTTGCAAGCGCTGCGCCTCCGCCTTGTCGCCGGTATGGATGTGGCGGCTCAGCATCGGCAGAATCGCCGTGCCCAGCGCGATCCCGACGATCCCAAGCGGCATCTGGTTCAAGCGGTCGGCCAGCTTCAGCAAGGTCAACGAGCCCTGCGGCAGGGATGTGGCAAAGAACGTGTCGACCAACTGGCTGATCTGGTAAATCCCCGCGCCGAATGTCGCCGGCAGGATCAGCAGGCCGAGCCGCTTCACCTCGGGCGTGAAGCGCGGTAGCTGCACTTTCAGCGTCACGCCCGCGCGGCGGGTCTCCCACGCCAGATAAAGCAGCTGCGCAAAGCCGGATAAGGAGACCGATGCGGCCAGCACGTGGACCACCACCACATCATCGCCGCTCGTTCCGCGCCAATAGTCGCCGAGCAAGATGCCGGTGATCAGAAAGATGTTGAGCAGAACCGGTGCCACCGCTCCGGGTCCAAAGCGTGACCGGGCGTTGAGCAAGCCCGATAGCATGGCGACCAGACTGATGAAAAACAGATAGGGGAAGGTGACCCGGCTGAGGAATACCGAAAGCTCGAACTTGCCCGGAACGTCGCCATATTCGCTCGCCAGCGCCCAGACGATCGCGGGCATGAACACCATGCAGATGCCGCTGAAGGCGAGCAGCACCCATACGAACACACTCAGCACATCATCGGCGAACTTGGTCGCGGCCTCCTCACTGCCCGGCTCGCCATCGCGGCCATGCAGCGCGCGGCTGTAGAGCGGGACAAAAGCGACGCTGAATGCGCCTTCCGCGAACAGCCGGCGGAAGGTGTTGGGCAGGGTGAAGGCCAACTGGAACGCGTCAGCCGCCATCCCCGCGCCCAGCACGCGAGCGAGAAGGATGTCGCGGGCAAAGCCGAACACCCGGCTTACCGCCGTCAGCCCGCCAATGGTGCCGACGTTTCTAAGCAGGCTCATGGCTGGCCGCGACCACTTTGGTCAGGATGTCAGGCGTTGCCCGTCACCGGGGAAATCGGCTTGCCCCCGGCAGCCTCTTCAGCCCGGCGCGCGGCGAGCTGCTGCGCATAGAGCCCGTTGAAGTCGACCGGATCGACCATCAGCGGCGGGAACCCGGCATCGCGCACGGCATCGGCCACGACGCGGCGGGCGAAGGGGAACAGCAGGCGCGGCGCTTCGGCATAGAGGAAGGCGTGGGCCTGCTCCTCGGGCACATTGCGCATGCCGACGAGGCCGGAATAGGCGAGATCGACGATATACATCGTCCCGCGCTGCGAGGCGGCGGTCAGCGTCAGCTTCAGCGTCACTTCATGCACATCGGTGCCGATCGGCTCGGCCCCGATATTGAACTGCACGTCGATCTGCGGCGGCTCGGCCCACTGGAACACGTCCGGCGCGCTGGGATTTTCGACCGAGAGGTCCTTCACATATTGCGTGATGATCCCGACCGCGGGCAGCGTGTCTTCCCCGTTGGGCTGCGGCCCGTCGCCGTTCATGGTGTCGAGATTGGTGAGGACGCCTTCTTCGTCGGACATGGTGTCACTGGTCTTTCAAAATGGGTAACAGGATGTGCGCCTGACGCACGCATTGCTTGCGAAGGCCGCTCCGGCGTGCGCCTAGCAGGGGCGCGGGCCGCCCGCAACCGCAGGTGCGCGCGGCGGATAGGGTGAAAGATTCAACCCGGACAGCAACCGATTGGGCGTTGGCGAATTGTAATCGATACCCATTTAAGGCAGTGTAGGCGTCCTTGGGGCAAGCTGCGCCGTAGTTGAGTGATTGCCCTGTACGAAGATCGGAAGTGTTGCTGTGCTCGAAATCGTTCTCCTCGCCATGGTCGCCGCGTTCCTCGGCCTGCGCCTCTACTCGGTGCTCGGACGCCGGGCGGAGCAGGAAGAAGAGCCCGCGGTGCAGCGCTTCGACTCGGACGACAAGCCCGTCGGGATCCGCCCCGCTGCGATGCCGGCGGCCGTGGCCCCGCCGCGCCCGGTCGAGCTTGAAGGCGTGATGCCCGCGGTTGAGCGCGGGCTGCGCGAAATCGCCGCGGCTGACAGCAAGTTCAACCTCGCCCAGTTCCTCGAAGGCGCACGCGGTGCCTATCGCATGACGCTCGAAGCTTTCTGGAAGGGCGACCGTGAGACTCTGCGCGAATTGTGCGACGATGATGTCTATGCAGGCTTCGTCGCCGCGATCGATGCGCGCGAGGCAGCGGGCGAAACGATGGACAACACGCTGATCCGGCTTGAGGAGGTCCGCATCCATTCGGCCTCGCTCGACGGCAGGATGGCTCGGATTGCGCTGCTCTTTGTTGCCGATATCGCCGCTGTCACCCGCGACAAGGAAGGCACTGTCGTCGCCGGGTCGCTGGATGATGCGGTCGAAAGCCGCGACGTGTGGACCTTCTCGCGCAACATCACCGCGCGCGATCCCAACTGGCTGCTCGACGAAACCGACGAAGGCTGACCCGGGGGCTTGATGCCCCGTCCCGAGGAATCTGTAATGCGGCTGCTGCTTGGCCTTGCGATGCTGTTGGCGCTGGCGGGTTGTGGGCGGGTAATCCCGCAAGGGAGCGTGCCGCCGCCTGTGGTCAGCGCGCCCGTCACCCCCGCCGCCCCCGTCGCCTCTGCGGCTGCCAATGCAGTTCTGGCGGGCGTGGCGCTCGGACCGACTCTGGCGGCGCTGTCGGTCAATGATGCCGATGCGCGCGGCGCCTTGACGAGCTTCATCGAATCCTGCCCGCGCCTGCTTACCCGCGAGGATGCCAGCGGTCTGACCCGGCGCGAGGACTGGCGCGGGGTCTGCGATGCGGCCCGCGGGATCGCGCCTGAGCGGGCGCGCAGCTTTTTCGCCGAGCAATTCACCGCCGTGCAGATCGGCGACGGGAAGGCCTTTGCCACCGGCTATTTCGAGTCCGAGATTGCCGGCAGCCGCACGCGTCGCGCGGGCTTTGAGGTCCCCGTCTATGCCATGCCGTCCGATCTGGTGCGCGGCTGGCCCGACGATGTGCCCGCCTCCGAACGCACCGGTCGCCCGCCCTTGGGACGCTATGACGAGCAGGGCCGCTTCGTGCTCTACCACGACCGCGCAGCGATTGAGGACGGGGCCCTGATGGGCAAGGCGCCGATCATCGCCTGGGCGGCCGATCCGGTCGAGTTCTTCTTTCTCCAGATTCAGGGCTCCGGCCGCCTGCGCACGCCAGAGGGCGAGGTCATCCGCATCGGCTATGCCGGGCAGAACGGGCGCGAATATGTCGGCATCGGCGGCGTGATGCGGGAGCGCGGGTTGCTGGGTGAAGGGCCGGGCAAGTACTCCGGCTCGATGCAGGGGATCATGGCCTATATCCGCCAGAACCCGCGCGAGGGGCGTGATCTGATGCGGCTCAACAAGAGCTGGATCTTCTTCACCGAGCTGAAGGGTGATGGTCCGCTGGGCGCTTTGGGTGTGCCGGTGCGGCGTGAGTCATCGGTTGCGGCCGACCCGGCCTATGTCCCGCTCGGCGCGCCGGTATGGCTCGGGCTCGACCGGGCCGAGGCGAACGGCTTGTGGATCGCGCAGGACACCGGCGGGGCGATCAAGGGTGCGAACCGCTTCGATACGTTCTGGGGTGCGGGCGAGGAAGCGCGCCGCATTGCTGGCGGGATGAGCGGGCGCGGGCGTGCCTATGTGCTGCTGCCGCGCGCGGCGGCGGCGCGGCTCGGCGCACGATGAGAGCGCCGCGGGGGCTGACCACGGGCGAGCAGGCAGCATGGGCGCATCTGGCTTCGAGCGTGAAGCCACTGCCGGGCAAGAAGCGGCCCGATCCTCCTGCACTTCCCAAGGCGGCAGCACCCGTCCCGGCCAAGATTGCGCCATCAAACAAGCCGGTCAAGCCGCATCCCAAGCCACGCCAGCCTCTCCGCCAGCCCTTGTCTGCGCCGCCGCCCCGGTCTGCGGGAGAGGACGCGGCAGGCCTCGATTCGCATTGGGATCGGCGGGTGAAGGCGGGGCGGCTCGAGCCTGAACTGACGCTCGACCTCCACGGCTACACGCTCGATACGGCCTATGACCGGATCATGGGCGGGCTCGATCAGGCGCGGCTGATGGGCGCGCGGGTGGTGCTGGTGGTGGCGGGACGCGAACGGCCGGTCGATCCGGCGGACCGCATGGCCAAGCGCGGGGCGATCCGCGCCAAGCTGCTCGACTGGCTCGCCGCGAGCCGCCATGCTGACACCATCACTGCCGTGCGCCGCGCGCACATCCGTCACGGCGGCGAGGGGGCGCTCTACCTGATCCTCAAGCGCCGCTGAGCGCCCGCTGGACGCTGGCGGGATTTGGCCTTAACCCGGCCACGACAGGATCGCGCGTGAGGGAACGGGTGTGACCAAACCGGAAGATGATACAGGTCCGCGCCTGACCCGCCGTGCGCTGATTGCAGGCGCGGGCGGGGCAACGCTGGCGGCACCGCTGCTGGCGCAGGAGTTAGGCCAGATGATCGATCTCGGCCTGCCCGGCGGGCCGAGCCTGCGGCCGCTCACGCCGGCCTTCCCCGGTAAGGGCGAGATGATCGTCCAGCGCATTCGCCCCCCCTTGCTCGAAACGCCGATGGCGGCTTTCAGCGAAGGGACGATCACGCCCAATGATCGCATGTTCGTGCGTTGGAACTGGGACATGCCCACGTCCATCAACGCCGCCGCGCACCGGGTGGCCGTGGGCGGAGCGGTCAAGGCCCCGGTGTCGCTCACCCTCGACGAGATCGCCAGCGCGGGCGAGCATGTCGAGGTCGTCGCGATCAACCAATGCGCAGGCAACGGCCGCGGGTTGTCGGAGCCGCGCGTCACCGGCACCCAGTGGGGCAACGGCGCGATGGGCTGCGCGAAGTGGACCGGCGTCAGGCTCAAGGACGTGCTCGCCAAAGCAGGCGCGGGCGCCGGAGCGACCCGCGTGCGTTTTGCCGGGCTCGATGTGCCGCTGACCGATGGCGCGCCGCAATTCATCAAGTCGATCCCGCTGGATATCGCCATGCGCGATGATGTGCTGGTCGCCTGGGGCATGAATGGGGAGCCGCTGCCGCTGCTCCACGGCTATCCCTTGCGGATCGTGGTGCCCGGCTGGTTCTCGACCTACTGGGTCAAAATGCTTAGCACAATCGAAGTGCTGACCGGGGAGGATGACAGCTATTATGTCGCCAAGTCCTACCGGATGCCCGCCCAGCCGGTTACGCCCGATGACAAGGACTTCCCGACGGTGTCCATCACCACCATGCCGCCGCGCGCCTTCATTACCAGCCATGCCGATGGTGCCGTGGTGGCGCGAGGCAAGCCGCTGACGCTGGAAGGCATTGCGATGGGCGGAGATGCCGCGCTGGCGCGGGTCGATCTGGTCGGCCCGGGGTTGGAACTGCCATGCGTGCTCGGCCCGGATGAAGGCCCCTATGCCTTCCGCCGCTGGTCGGTGACCCTGCCTGCGGTCACGCAAGACCTTGCCGGGATTGGCGTGCGGGCTGCCAATGCCAATGGTGTGGTGCAGCCCGAGACCCTCGTCTGGAACCCCTCGGGCTATGCCCGCAACGTGATCGAACGCATCACTCTGAGGGCGCAATGAGGAGGCGTCTGACCATCTGCGCCGCCGCGCTGGCGCTGGCAGGTTGCGAGAGCGAGCCCGAAGTGACGTTCACCGATGTGGCGATCACGCTGCCTGACGATCCGCTGGACCTGCCGGAAGGCCCCGGACGCGAGGCGGTGCTTGAAAACTGCACCGCCTGCCATTCGCCTTCGACCCTGCTACAACAGCCCAAGGTCAGCGCCGAAAAGTGGCAATCGATCGCCAAGAAGATGATCGAGGTCTACAAGGCACCGGTCGATCCCGATGCGATCCCGCAGATCGCCGCTTACATGGTCGCCGTCCAGGCTGCCGGGGCCGAGCACCAAGAGACCGCGCCGGCACCCTGAGGGATCCGCGCGGGCCATGTCCGCATAAAGCTGGCCGCAGCCTGTTGGCTAGGTCGCAGTTGGGCCTTAGCCGTCTCGGCGGAGAGTCCGATCTTGGCCCCGACACTTGTGCGCCGCTGCCTTGCATGCCGTTTTGGCGCGCAATGCCGGTCTTCCATCGTCAGAAGTTGCCCGCATCGACCTTGATCGTGCGCAGCACCTCCGGCGAGGTGGGTCCGAGGGCTGCTGGCTGGCGGACACCCGGCAGGATCGCCACATCATAGAGCTCTGTCACGATGCCTTCGAAACCGATCGTGTGCATGACGGCGCCGGTCGCAAGGTCGATGAAGTAGAGCCCGGCGCGCGGGTTCATCTTGCGCTGTTCGAGCGCATCATCGAGCGCCAGACCACTGAAAGTCTTGTTGTCGCGCGGCAGCGACAGGCCCACCACCGCGACATTGCCCAGGAACGCCAGCCCGCGCAGGTAGCCCGGACAAAAGGCAATCGGCACAAAGGCGCCGGTCGCAAAGTCGACATGGCCGAACTCGCCGGTGCCGCTGTTGTGCAGATAGAGCGTGCCGGCGTGCCAGCGCGGCGAGTGGGGCATCGAGAGGCCCGAGCAGATGATCTCGTTGCTGGCTATGTCCATGACAAGGCCCTGATCGCGGCGACCATCGCGCCAGCCATCGAAGGTATCTGACGGGCTGACCATCGTGACATAGGCAGGCTTGCCATCGCGCATGGCGAGGCCGTTGAGGTGGCACCGGTCCTCAGGCACCAGTCGCGAAATGAATGGCGGTTTCCAGATCGGTTGAAAGCTGTTGTCGGGATCGGGCCGCGCGAGGTAGTTGAACAGCGTGTTGACGAAAATTGGCGCGCCCTCGTGGTCTACCGCCAGATCATGGATGTCGAGATCGCCGGTAAAGTAGCTGAGGCGCGGCGCAAACAGCGCATCGGCTTGCTTGGGACCAAACCCCCCGGGATCGAGCACATCGCTCATGCGGTAGAGCTGGACATTGCTTGAGACCCACAGATCCCGGGCCCGTCCGGTCTGCGGGTCGGGCTTTACGCCGAGCCCCATGCAGCGGCCAATATTGCGGTTGTAGCTCCAGAATGTGCCGCTGCTATCCAGCCCGAAGAACAGCAGCTTGCCGACCTGATAGGTGGTCACCGCGAGACTGGCGTTCTGCGTGGCCAGCCATGCCTCAAACCCGCGCGACAGATTGACTGAGAATTGCGGCGTCACGTCCTTGGAGGAAAGATGCCTTGGAGCGCGATGATAAAGTACATCGTCAGATAAGGCATCATGTTGTTGTGAGGCGAATCGCCGCCTGCGGGCGCAAGCGTCTCTGGTGCCATCACGGCCGGGGGGCCGCCCGTTGGCGCGTGGGCCGAGCCTCCAACGCTGCGCGCGATCGCGGAGCCGGTGTTGGCAAGCGAGGCGTTTGCCGGAAAACTCATCGCCTGCATTGTGTGTGCGTGCGAAGGTATCTCACTCTGGAGCAGTGACACTGTCCGCGAACCGCCCTGTTCGCCGAGGTCGCGCAGGCTGAGCCCCGGACCCTGGCCAGGCCCCATCACTGCCGATCCTTGCAGGTCCGGCAGGGCAAAGTTCGATTTGCCGTTACCGCCATAGGTTGTTCCAAGCAGTGAAAACAACGCGGTGTTCTGCGACAGCGGCAAGAGTTGACCGTCGCACCAAGCCCATCCCTTCGGAGCGAAATTGAAGGGTACGATCCGAATTTCGGCGACAAATGGATCAGCCATGACAAGCGGTCCTTATCAGGTGGGGGACGGGAAGATCCCGAAGAGCGAGATGATGTAATTGACGCAAACATAGGGCTGCATGTTGTCGTGCGGCTGGCTTCCGCCGACGGGCCCAATGGTCTGCGGCGCGAGCGCGGCAGTTGGTACGCCGTTACGATAGATGGAAATGCTCGAGCCCGAGGCCAGGACGTTGCCCGTAGCCCCGTTTTGCGTTCCGGTCAGGGTGGAAGCGAGCATGGGATGCGAATGCGACGGAATCTGTTGTGTCGTGAGCGTCACCGTTTCCACGCCGCCGGTCTGACCGAGGACGTAGCTGTTGCCCTGATGGATCGGGAGGCGCCCTCGCAGGTCTGGCACCGCAAAGGTGGACTGACCGTCACCGCCGTAGGTTGTGCCGATCAGCTGGAAGAGTGTTTCATACTCGGAGATCGGCAGCAACTGGCCCTCGCACAACGCCCATCCCGCCGGAGAGAAGTTGCCTGCAAAGATCCTGATTTCGCCGACATAGGGCTGGGCCATCGATGCTTCCTCAGCTTGCCGAAGGAAAAATGCCCTGAAGGGCGATGATGTAGCTTACGACGAGAAAGGGTGACCTGTTCTCGTGCGGTTGGCTGCCGCCGACATTGGTAACCGTGGCCGGTGCCAGCGCAACGAGGTTGGCTGGGGCGCCGTAAGCGTTGTTGAACGAGCCGAGCTGGTTGTTGGCCGGGACCACCACGCTCCCATCGGTGGTCGTCATCGACACCGTATGATTGTGTTGCGGCAGTTCGCTCACCGTCAGGGTGTGCACTTCCTCACCCCCTCTCTCACCCAGAGTAAACCCGTTACCCACGTGGATCGGCACCCGCCCGCGCATATCGGGCAGGGCAAAGTTCACGCGCCCGTCACCACCGAATGTGGTTCCAAGCAGAGAGAACAGACCCTGATTCTGATTGATCGGAAGCAACTGGCCATTGCACAAGGCCCACCCTTTCGGCGGGAAAACGAAACTTGCGAGCCTGACTTCGGCAAGAAACGGTTCAGCCATGCAATACCCCCCCTTTCTCGGAAGAATAGGCGACAAGATTGCGGGCATCCAGCAAAATCGCGCGCGCTAGGTTGGCATGATGCGAACACACCGCAATTTTGAGGCCGCGCGGACAAAAATCGCAGGAAGGCCTTGCGAGAATGCGCGAGATGTGCGCTTTCTCTGCACGGCTTGCGGACATTGGGGGGAGCCATCGAACATGTCGGTTTCGCGTAGAACGATTGTTGTCGGTCTTGGCGGTGCGGCGATTGCCACCGGCGGCGCGACGACCTCGATTTTTTCCTTCTTGAGCGTGGCGGATATCCGCAACAAGCTCAGCCCCACGGTGCGAGGGCGCCGGAACGTGGCGCTTGGCCGCGCGCTGTTTGAAGACTGGTCAGTGCAGAAGGGCAGCTTCTTCACACTGGATTCGGGTCAGGTGGTCGAGCTGGTCGATGTCCAGATGTTTCCCAACAAGGAAGGCCGCACCTCCGATCTGCGCCCCGCCGCTTTTGTGACAACATTCGAGGTCCGGCGCGGCGATCCGCTTGCTGAAGAGCGGATCTATGCCCTCGCCCACAGTGAAGGCGGCGAGTTTCCGCTCCTGCTCAATATCGACAAGGGCGGCGCCGGCAAGCGGATCTCGGCTGTCCTCGGCTAACCCCATGGATTTCGCGCTGGAGGCCGCGGCGCTCCTTGGGATTACGTTGCGGCCGATGACGGACGACGATCTGCCATTCCTCGAGGCGCTCTATGCCTCGACCCGTGCGGAAGAGGTAGCCGCTGTCGGCTGGCCGCCGGAAATGCAGCAGGCCTTTCTGCGGCAGCAGCACACCGCGCAGCACGCGCATTACCGGGCGCACTATGCCCAAGCGGCTTGGTGCATCGTCGAACGCGAAGGGGAGGCGATCGGGCGGCTCTACTGGCGCGAGTCCGAAGCGGACATCCACATCATCGATATCTCGCTGGTTCCCCGCAGCCGTGGCACCGGGTTTGGTGAAGCATTGCTGCGCGACATGGCTGCTCACGCCGCGCAGGACGGTCGCGGGCTGTCGATCTTCGTCGAAAAGAACAACCCGGCCCGCTCGCTTTATCAGCGGCTGGGCTTCAAGCCGGTCGAGGATCACGGCGTCTACGACTTCATGCGCCGTCCGCCGCACTCCGCCCTCAGTTGAAGATCGCCTCGTAAACCGTGCCCGCATCGTCCTGCGCGATGGGGACGAGGAAAATCTCCACCGCCAACGCTGTGTTTTCCAGCAGATAGGTGCCTTGCGGATAAAGCGGCTCGCGCGGGCCGCGAAACGCCAGGCGGAACGAGCTGCCAGGCCGCGCCGACAGCCTGAGCGGTTCGACCTGTTCAAGCACCAATTCGAGGCTCCCGCCTTCCAGCTGCATGGAAAAGCGGGCGCCCTCAAAGTCGGCAAAGTCGGCGAGCGTTAAAGCTGCGGGTGTTTCCATCGTCATGAGGTCTGTCCGGCGCGGTAACAATCAGAACACAGGGACATCGACGACCAGCTGGATCGGATTCTGATTGATCGGGTGCAGCATGCCAAGGTCACCCCAGGTGGCGTTTGCGATCCTCTCGGCCACCGAGAATGCCGTATCGTTCCCCGCGCCGATCCCGTGGAGCAGCGTATCGATATCAGAGCCCCCATTCAGAAGCTGTCGGACATAAGAGCCGGTGTTGCCCGCGGGCATCGCGCCATCGCTACCGCCGCTGCCGCCCACAGATGAAGGGATCGCTTCGGGAAGGTTGCGCTCGCCCAGGGCGAGGAAGCCATCCATCACGCCTTCGGCATTGGTGTAGAGATCATCCAAGCCAATGACGTGACCAAGCTCGTGCGCGATAGCGGTAAGCAGGTCGATGCCCTGCGCCGCTGCGCTTCCGGCCAGCGCGGTCAGACCACCGCCGCTCAGGCCGAACTCCTCGTTGGCCAGCGGGGTTGCATCGATGAACCACCCGTAACCGGCCGCATCGCTATCGATGACGATCCCGTCCGCCGTGGTCTGGCCGAGGAACCCGCCGTAGAGGTCCGCCACGCTCAGCTTGACCGCGCGCATCGCCGCAATCTGCGCCTCGCTTGCGCCCGCATCGGACCACAGCTGGACGGCGGCCTCACGAAGCGCCTCCACCGCCGAGAGCGTCGCTGTGACACCGCTGCCTGCGGCTGCGGTGCCCGGCTCAACCATCAATGGCACTGGCAGGACCAAGGCATTGCCGGTGAGGAAGGTTCCAAACGGCGCGGACCCAAACGCGAGGACCGGATCGCTCACGATGAGCGTGTTGCCCTTGTCACCGATCAGGAATGCTTCGATGGCTGGATCGCTGACTCCACCAGGGAACCCGGGCAGGTAAAATTGGGAGTCGAGCGCAGCGTCGTCGAGAACGATCGCTGCGAAAGCGGTCGACGCCCCGGTCATGTTGACCGAATTGTTCGCGATATCGAGACCCAGCAATCCATCATCACTGTCGCCGCCGCCGCCGATCTGCGCATAGATCCCGCCGAAGGCCGCATCGCCCAGCTCGGCGATCGTGTTGTTGCGGATCGTCGCTTCGAGGCGCGCCGTGCCGCTGGCGTCCGGGGCACTGTTTACGCGCAGGATGATGCCGTCACCGTCAACATCGCGGATTGTGTTGCCTTCGATGCGTACGGCGTGGGTGAGATTGCCCGGGCTCGTGGACTTTTCGACGCGCACGGCGATACCAGAGCCGTTGTTGTTGGAACCGGCCGCAGCCTGAGCGTTGTCGTGGATACCATTGGCAGTGCCGATGGTGTTGTTGAGGATCGTGCCAGACATCGTGCCGATCGGCCCCAATGCCTGCGTCAGGATCACCGTGCCCTCGGCGCCCGTGAAGGTGTTGCCCTCGATGTTGTAGGTCACGCCGGGGCCCGCGCCGGTCCCGCCCGAGAGGCCGATCGACACACCGCCGCCGCCCGACACCACATCAGGGTGCTGGTTGGCGAAGGTGTTGTTGCGGATCGTGACGTTCTGTGTCGCGCTGCCGTTCGCTTCGGTCTGGATCAGGTCGCCGCGGCTGCCGGTGAACTGCACCCCGTCAATCAGCACAGTGATGTTGGAGTTGCCCGAGCCATTGATGATGATGCCGTCATTCCCGCTTTCCGTGCCGTTGCGGCCGATCACCGCCTGATTGGTGGCGCTATCGCGGATAGTGAGGTTGAGCGTGCCGGTGCTGTTGTCGATCCGCAGCACATCCTCGTGCCCGTCGGAGAGGCTGTTGCCTTCCAACACCACGGTGCCGGTGAGGCCAGTGAAGCGGATCGCCCCCTCGTCATCGCCTGAGCTGTCGCCAAAGCCACCATCATCGGTGTCGGCGGCGTTGAAGGTCGAATCCCGTAGCGTGAAGTTGTTCACGGTGTTGCCGCGAATGCCGAAGTCACCGAAATTGCCGGTGAAATTGATGTTCGCAAGCGAGATGTTGTTGGTGTTGTCGATGTAGATCCCGATGCCGTCTTCGACCGTTGCGTTGGTGCCACCATCAATCGAGCTGATCGTGCCGCCCGATCCGGCGGTGGTGCCTGTGCCGGTGATATTGAACCCGCCGCTGCCCGCGTTGCGCAGGAATATGCCGGTGGTGGCGGTGCCATTGTTGATCGTGACCGACTGGAAGTTGACGCCCCCGGTGCCAATGGTCACGCCATCGATCTCGACCGCGCGGCCCGAATTGGTGGACACGGTGTTGCCGGTGCCCGAGAGTGTAACGGTGCCGCCGCCGCCATCGACGATAAAGCCGTTGCCGGTGGTCGTCGTGATGTCGAGACCGTCGCCGGTCGGTGTGAACGCCATCGTGGCGCTGTTGTTGGTCAGCGATATGGCGGTGGACGCACCGCTGCTGATCGTGATCTGGCCGCCGAAATTCAACGTGCCCGCGTTGCCATCGGCGACGATACCCGGGCCGCCATTGTCGCTGATATTGCCCGAGAGGGTCACGACACCACCAGTGCGGTCCTGAATTTCGATCCCTGCCGTGGTGCCAGAGCCGTTGTTGCTAAAGCTGCCGCCGTAAGTGATCGTTGCATTGCCGCCCGAACTGGCCGTCCCGCCGCCAGCTGCGCCGATCAGGAAGCCCTGATTGGTCGCCGACTGGATTGTCCCGGTGGTTGCCACGAAGCTGCCGGTAACGCCTTGCAGGTGGACGCCTTCGGAACTCGAGCTGGTTGAGCTGAGGCTATCGAGGCTGACGGCAAGATTGCCGCCCTGATCAATGTCGATCGCTTTGCCCGACCCGCCGACCGAAACACCGGCGATTGTCAGATTGCCGACCGTGTTGTCTCCGTCCTGAATGCCGACGGCGCTGTTTGCGGTGCCGTTGATCGTGAGACCGCGGATCTCGTTGTTGGCGCTGAGCGTGATCCCAGAGGTGCTGTGATTGATCGTCGAATTGGTGGTGACGCCCCCTCCAATCTGGATCCCGTTGACGGTAAACTCGTGCCCGTCACCGAACAGCTTCTGCCCTTCTTCCAGCGTGATGCCGCCGGTGTAGGCGGTACCGGTGTTGGCAAGGAAGATGGTCTGGCCGCTGCCGTCGACGTCGTCATCCGTGGTGCCGTCACCGGTGCCACCATTGAGCGCGGTCAACTGGGTGAAGGGGCGAAGGTAAGATCCGTCCGAGGTGCCATTGGCCCCCGCGTAACTGTTGTCGACATACCACACGAGGCCGTCGACGGTGACGTTGACCGTCCCCGTCGCCGTCGCGCCGTCGGCATCTCGGATGGTGTAGGTGAAACTCGCCGGGCCGGTGTAGCCGGTGGTGGGGGTGAAGGTGATCGAGCCGGCATCAAGAGTGACGGTGCCATTCGTGGCACCGCCTACCGCCGTGAGGGTGATGGCGGTGGTGGGGGTTCCGTCAGGGTCGCTGTCATTGGTGAGCAGGCTCGCCGCGGTGATCGTGATCGGCGTGTTGCCCGTCATCGAGAGGGTGTCAGTCCCCGCGATGGGCACCTCGTTGCGCCCTTCGATCGTGATGGTAACCGTGGCGGTGTCCGTCAGGCTGCCATCCGAGATGGTGTAGGTGAAGCTGTCGGTGCCGGTCTGTCCGGGACGAAGCGCCTCAAACTGGCCATTGGGACTATAGAGATAGGACCCATTGGCCTGCACGACGACCGTGGCGCCCGAGGCCAAAGTGACCAACGAATTTGCAACGAAGGCGCTGCCGTTCACTTGGCTGATCGAAATGCTCGGCCCGTCGACGTCGGTATCGTTGGCCAGAAGCCCGGTGGTAAGCCCAGCCGTGACGAAGACTGATGTGTCCTCATCGGTCGTAACGGCATCATTGACCGCATCAGGGGCATCATTGACCGGCGTGATCGTCAATTTGAACACGTCGTTGGCGGAGAGCGCGCCATCGCTTGCAGTGACCCGGATGTCGAACACGCCGTTGAAGTTGGTCGGCGGTGTGCCGGTAAAGGCGCGCGTGGCCGGATCGAAGCTCAGCCACGAAGGCAGCGCCGCGCCGCTCTCCAGCGCCGCGCTGTAGGTAAGGGTGGCACTGTCGATATCGGTGAAAGCACCGGCAGGAACCGTGAAGTTCACCGCCGTGTCCTCGTCAAATGCCTGATCGGTGATCGGTGTCGCGACCACCGGGGCATCGTTGATGGGGTTCACAGTGATCGTGACCGTGGTGAACGCGCCGAGGCTCGAAGCATCGCGAGGGGCGTACTGGAAGCTGGCAGTGCCGAAGAAATTCGCGTTCGGCGTAAAGACGAAGTCCCCGCCGACAATCGAGAGCACACCGTTCATGGAATTCTGTGCCAAAGCGATAACCAGCGCCTCGTTTTCAGCATCCGTGTCGTTGGCGAGCAGGCTCGCGAAGGTGATGGTAAGAGGCTCGTCCTCGTTCGTCGTGAAGGAGTCTGCAACCGCGACTGGCGGATCGTTGACCGGCGTGATCGTCAGTCTGAAGACGTCGCTGGCGGAGAGCGCGCCATCGCTCGCAGTGACCCGGATATCGAACACGCCGTTGAAGTTGGTCGGCGGCGTGCCGGAGAAGGTGCGCGTAACCGGGTCGAAACTCAGCCACGAAGGCAGATCTCCGCCGCTTTCCAGCGCCGCGCTGTAGGTCAGGCTGGCATTGTCAATGTCGGTGAAAGTACCGGCCGGAACCGTAAAGTTGACCGCCGTGTCTTCGTTGAACGCCTGATCGGTGATCGGTGTTGCGACTAACGGGGCATCGTTGACCGGGTTCACGGTGATCGTGACCGTAGTGACCTGTCCTGTCGCGCTCGAAGCATCGCGAGGGGCGTATTGGAAGCTGGCAGTGCCAAAGAAATTCGCGTTCGGCGTGAAGATCAAATCCGCGCCGACGAGTGAAATCGAACCGTTCACAGGAAGAATTGCGAAAGCGAGGGACAGCGCCTCGTTTTCAGCATCCGTATCGTTGGCGAGCAGGCTCGCGATGGGGATGGTGAGAGGCTCGTCCTCGTTCGTCGAGAAGGCGTCGCCGACCCCGACTGGCGCATCGTTCACTGGGGTCACGTTGATCGTCACCGTCACCGGATCGCCCGAGGCCGTGCCGTCATTGGGTCGATAGGTGAAGCTATCGGTGCCGTTGAAATTCAAGAACGGCGTGTAGTCGAAGCTGCCGTTGGCGTTGAGCGTGAGGCTGCCATTGGCTGGCCCCGTCACCAGCACGGCCGTGAGCGGATCGTTGTCATTGTCAGTGTCGTTGAACAAGACGCCGTTGGCGGCGATCACATTCAGCGCGGTATCTTCGGCCGTAGTATAGGTATCGGCGCTGCCGACCGGCGGATCATTGACGTCGATGACCGTTATCGAAACCGTGGTGGAGCTGGTGAGGCTGCCGTCGCTGATGGTGTAGTCGAAGCTGTCCGAGCCGAAGAAATTGCTGTTGGGCGTGTAGACGAAGGCGCCGGTCGCCGAATTCAGGAGGACTGTGCCATTATTCGGGCCGCGCGTGATGAGCGGCGTGAGAGCATCGCCATCCGGATCGACGTCATTGGTCAAAATGTTACCGTTCAGCGCGGTGTTCTCGTTCATGCTGAAGGTATCGGCAACTGCGGTCGGCGCCTCGTTTACATCGTTCACCAAGAGCGTGTAATTGGCCGAGACGGCGGGCGCGGCGAGGCTGTTATCGGCGACATTGACTGTCACGTTGTAGGCCGACTTGGCCTCGAAGTTGAGCGCCGTGCCCGCTCTCAGGCGCAGCTCGCTGCCCACGACTTCGAAGAATGCGGCATCCGCACCGCTCAGCGTGACAGTGTTCGTGCCCAACGCATCGTCGGTGATCGCGATGTCCGCAACCTTCACGGCTACCCCCGAGGGGCTGTTTTCGTCCCGCGCGTTGAGCCGGTTGTTGAGAACCACTGCGGTGGGCGCGTCGTTCACATCGGTGATGGTGAGCGCGTAGTTCGCAGAGACGGGAACCGATCCCGGAATGGTCAGATCGGCGACATTGACCGTCACCTCGTAGGTGGACTTGGTCTCGAAATCCAAGGCCGTGCCCGCTTTCAATCGCAGCTCGCTGCCGACCACTTCGAAGAAGGCGGCATCCGCGCCGGTCAGCGTGACCGTGTTCGTACCCAACGCATCATCGGTGATCGCGATGTCGGCAACCTTCACGGCCGCCACTGACGGGCTGTTCTCGTCCCGCGCGGTGAGCTGGTTGTCCAGAACCACCGCCGTCGGCGCTTCGTTCTCATTGGCAACGCTGATGGTCACTGCTTGGGTGGAGCTATCTTCGCCGTCGGTGGCGGTGATGATGATCTGGTACTGGTTGTCGCCATTGCCGTCGGCGGGTGCTTCGAAATTGGGCGCGGTTTTGAAGGTCACCACACCCGTGGCGCTGTCGAGGTTGAACAGCGCGGCGTCCGTGCCGGAAAGACTGAACGTGACGGTATCGCCTTCAGCGTCTGTGGCTGCGGCGATGTAAGCGGCGGTCTGGTTCTCGAGGACCGTTGCCGTCGCACCCGACACGATCACCGGCGGATTGTTGACCGTTACCGCAACGCCGAGCTCGGCCAGCAGCCGGGAATTGCCCTGTTCAAACACGTTGTAGGTGACGCCAGCAATGACCTCAGTGCCTGTGCGCACGAAGTCGATCGCGTCGATCTGGTCCCCGGCATTGCCCATGACGATGAGGGTTGTCTTGCCATCGCTGCGGGCATCGCTGAGCCGGGCAATGCCTTGCGCGTCGACGATCAGACGGTTGTTGCCGGTGCCGGTCAGATCAATCGCTTCTATCGAGTCCAGCCTGGGGCCAGGCCTGGTCGTGAGGTCAAGCGTGAGGCCAGCGCCGTCGAGGCTAAGCGTATCGAAGCCATGGCCGCCGCGGATATCGGCAAAGCTGGTCGCCTTGACACCGATCCGGTCATCGCCTGCTCCGCCGCGCACCACATCGCCTGCGCCGATCTTGGTGAAACTGTCGTTCCCGGCCTTGCCGGTAAAAAGATCGGTGCCGGCCGTGCCAGCCAGGCGGACCGAAGCCGTGACCTCGGTTCCGGTATTGCCGCCCAGAATCACATAGCTCTGCCCGGCATCCGCGGCGCTGCCGACATCCGCGAACGGCGCTCCGATGACCAGATCATCGAACCCGTCGCCGTCGAGATCGCCGGCTGAGGCGACGTCAAAGCCCGACTGATCGCGCAGGGCGATGCCATCGATCCGGAACCCGTTGCTGCCATCGAGCCCGGTCAGGTCGAGGTTGGCGCCGAACCCGCCCGCCTTGCCGAGCACCACATAGGCCTCGCCCGCATTGGTGACGGCAGGGTCGCCGTAACGCGCGCCGATGACCAGATCGTCAAACCCGTCGCCGTTAAGGTCCCCGGCGGAGGACACCGCAAAGCCCGCCTGGTCGCCTGCATCAATGCCGCCAATCCGGAAACCCGTGGTACCGTCGAGGCTCGCCAGATCGAGGCTTGGCGCAAAGCCGGCGCCCGAACCAAACACCACATAGCTTGCGCCAGCGGTGCCATCGGCAAAGATCGCGCCGACGACGAGATCATCGAAGCCGTCGCCATTGAGATCGCCGACCGAAGAGACCGCAAAACCGGCATTGTCGCCCGTGGCAATCCCGGTGAGGGCAAAGCCGTTCGTGCCATCGAGGCTGGCAAGGTCGAGGCTTGAGCCAAAGCCACTGGTCTTGCCCAGCAGCACATAGGCAGCGCCTGCGCCGCTGCTCGCCTCTGGCGCACCGATGACGAGGTCATCAATGCCATCGCCGTTGACATCGCCTGCCGCCGCTACCGAAAACCCGCTCTGATCGCCCACTGCGATCCCGTCGATCCGGAATCCGTTGGCGCCATTGAGGTTGGCAAGATCAAGGCTGGCCCCAAAGCCGCTCGCCTTGCCGAAGACGACATAGCTCTCGCCCGCGACCAGCTTGCCATCGGCATCCGCACGGTAGGCACCGATCAGGAGATCTTCAAACCCGTCGCCATTGACATCGCCCGCCGCAGAGACGGCAAAGCCGCTCTCGTCGCCGCTGCCGACCCCGTCGATCCGGAAACCGGTGGCGCCGTTGAGACTGGCCAGATCAAGGTTTGCAGCAAATCCGCCAGCCCTGCCGAACACCACATAGCTCTCGCCAGAGGCCGCGCCACTGGGATCGCCGCCGGGTGCACCGATGATCAGATCCGCCAGGCCATCGCCATTGAGATCGCCGGCTGACGATACGGAAAAGCCGCTATTGTCGAACGCATCGATTCCGTTAATCGCAAAGCCATTGCTGCCATCGAGGCTGGCGAGGTCAAAGCTGGTTCCAAAGCCGCCGGCCTTGCCGAACACGACATAGCTGGTGCCGGCAAAGCTCTTGCCGTCCGGGTCAGCGCCGTAGGCACCGATGATCAGGTCATCGAACCCGTCACCGTTGACATCGCCGCCCGAGGACACCGAGCGGCCAGCGAGGTCGCCAGGCGCAAGGCCGGGAATGACAAAGCCCAGGCTGCCATCGAGCTCCGCCAGATCGATCACCGGGTTGGTATCCGGCGCGCCGAGCTGCTGGGGTGTGTTGGTGATGACCAGATCATCCAGCACGATCTGCCCGGTCGCGGTATCGAGGCGGAGCAGGCGTTGGTCCGTGCCGAACAGCAGGATCACCCCGCCCGGGCTGACCGGGATGCTGACCCGGGTATCGCCGCCTTCGATGATCACAATGCTGCCGACCCGGACCACCGTGTAGGTGCTGGCGACTTGATCGAACCCGATGGTGTCATCACCGCCGGTAAAGCCACCGCGGATCGCGACGTCTCCGCCGGTGATGGTGAAGGTCTCGGCATCGAAGCTGGTGCCGAACACATCGACATTGCCGTCGACGATGACCGGCGATCCTTCGGCGACGATCAGCCGCCCGCGCGCAGCGGGATCCGCAAGGTCAGGCAGCGGCCCCGGTTCAGCCGGCGCGGTGATCGCTGCGGCCGCGTTGCTTGCGACCTGGCTGCCGATCTGCACATTGCCACCCACGATCGCCAGCGTGCGCGGCCCATCGGCGAACACCACATTGATGCCGGTCGGGCTCACCGGAATGCTGACCCGCGTGTCGCCGTCGGCAATCTCGACGCGCGAGCCCACCCGGGTGATGGCGTAGGCGCTCGCATCGCCAGCAAAGCGGATGATGTCATCTCCGCCCGGCGCACCGCTTAGCGTGATCGTGCCGGGCGCATCGATGATCGTGATGTCCTGAAAACCCGAGGTCAGGAACACCGCGGTGGTCCCGCCGATCCCACCGGCAAAGCCATCAGGCGCAATCAGCCTCGCCGCCACGCTGCGGTCGCCAACGCTCACGTTCAGGGTCTGCGTATCGGTCAAGCTGCCATCGCTGGCGCTGACGATCACTTCGTAGAGATTATCACCATCGCTGTCGGCAGGCTGCTCAAAGTCCGGTGCCGCCACAAAGCTCAGCTGACCGGTCACCGGGTTGATCGCGAAGCGGCCCGCATCCGCGCCGCCAGTGATAGCATAGGTGATGGTGACCCCCGCCGCACCACTCGCCACAACCTGCGTAACCACAGTTTGGCCCTCGGCAATGGCAACCGTGCCAAGAGCGCCGCCGCCGTTCGATGTGATCATATTTCCCCCAAGAATTCTATCGCGGCCGTTGCCTCTGCCAAGGACTCAGCACCACTCGCCGACAAAGGATCGGATAGGTGTATTACTATCTAAGTTTTCGGCAAAATCTAAAACTTTCTTGGTCAACGAAGTACGTTAAGTGTTGAGGTGTGTTCGCACGATGGCGATGGGGACGCTCATGCGCCAGGAGTGCCTGGCTATCTGCGTTCCGGCCATGAATGCCGCGAGCGCGGCTTTGCCATCGGGCGCGTGAAAGCCCTCGGCTCCGGCGGCGACGAAAGCAGCTTTCGCGTTCGCTCATGGGTCCGTGATGCGTTGCTGATGCTCGCAAAGGTCGAAGTGCGGGTCAAACTCTGGCGAAGCGCGATCCATGCCAAGATCGAGTTCGGCAGCTCGCCGGAATGCATCTGTTGCAGCGGGAGGTTGATGCGAAAAAAGCCTGCCGCCGTCCGACTAAAGGCCAGTCTGCAAGCCAGATCAGGCCGGCAGGATCGCTTGTCCGCGCTGTCAGGTCGCCAAGCGACCCCAGCGATTGATAGCGGCGTGGTGCCATCCTGCTGCGTGAACGCTGATCCTCACTAGGCACGGGAATGTGCCATCGGCTAACTTGCGATAGACTGTCGAGCGCGGCAGTCCTGCGCGGCCGAGCACGGTCCGAAGGCAGATGATCCTGTCGGTTGCGTTTGTCACGAGACTGGCCTCCATCAGATGGTGTTGATCGGGGCCGTGTGACCGAGGTCACCGCAACTGCTGTCTATCAGGCACGCTCAAAATCTCGTTCTTCGACTCCGGCATAGCAAGAGGGGGAATAGCGAGCCTTAGGTGAGGCAAGCCTTCCCACGACGCACGCGGGCCAAAGTCCGATCGCGACAATCGCATGCGATTCGGGCAGCCATCTGCATGGATTTCGAGCGGGTGCCGCTTGACTTTGGCGGCCTCATTTCGCAGTCGTATCTCAAGCGACCTGTCGAAGGTCTGGAGCCGGAACCTCGCTTACGTCCGCGCTTGGTCCCAATCGCAGGTGGCGCGCGAGAACCTCGGCTGCCGCGCTTAGGAGTTCGCACTTGTCGATGCCATAGGCGGCGTCATAAGATTGCATGATCGCTGCCCAGCCAGGGACTTGGTAGAACGCCTTGAGGCGATCATAGAGGTCGTCTGTCCACCACGGCATAGCGTAGACCAAGCGGCTCTGTACAAAGCCGTTGGTATCGAATCCCGCGTCATCAAGGCTCGCTAAATAGGCCACCGGTCGCCCGCCGCTGACCACGTTGAGCGCGACGCCGCTGTTGCCGCAAATGACAATGTCGCAGGCAGCGATGTCGGCATCTAGCGGTGAGCCGATCGTCAGTTCGGTCAAGGGGTCCTTGATCCCGATGGCCGCGATATTGGTCTGGAGCAGAGTGACTGGATGCTGGCGGATAATGATCCGCGCGTCGGCAAAGCTTAGGCGTATGGTGGCGACCAGGCTTTGCAACACGTCAACGCGGGTACCGGCCGTCAGGAAGACACCGATGGTTTCCACTCGGTCGCGCCACTGCATAGGGCGTGCCGTTCCGGGTTGGCCGATCAGCGCAACCTCGGCCAAGCAGCGGCTGCGACGTTCGTAGGTTTGGCGGATCGCGCTGCCATAGAACAACGCGCAATCGGCGAGCACCGGCGGCACCACCGCCCCGTTGGCCGGAACCGGCGCATGATTGGCGTAGATGACCCGCCGACCGTGGCGATGCGCCGCAGCGGCCATGCCGACAGCTTCAGGGCTGTAATTGCTGGCGACAATGGCTGCGCCAAGGTTTGGGTTGCCGGCAAATAACCGGGTGAAACGGATATAAAAGGCAAGCGCGCTTGCAATTCGGGCGGCGGGCATGAAACTGTGAGTATGCGCCAGCAACCGCAAAAACCGGAAAATTCGGCCTGCGCCACCCAGCATTATCGCCGCCTCACGCCATTGGCCACGGGCCAATAGTTGGCGGTGCGACAACGTCAGGCGCATCAGTCGGACATCGGGAACCAGCGCCGCCACCCGATCAATGGTGCGGTGTTCGTTGGGGAACTGCGAGATAGACACCGCCTCTGCGCCCTCGGAGTAGGAAGGCCCCACCGACAGGACGCATTTAAGCATGTAAACAAACAGCAGAAGTGGCTGAATGAGGCGCGCATCAGCCCGGCTGTAGAGCCGGTCAACCAAGCGATAAGCCGCGTTTTTCTGGGTGATTTCGGCAAATACGGCGCTGCGGGCCGCGCTGGTCTCCATCTGCCGCACTACCCGGATCGCGCCAGCCAAATCGTAACGCTGGGGGCGCACGCGATCGGCCGCTGCGTCGCTCGCACCTACCGGAGCTACGCCCGGCGCAACTCTTGCTTCGACAGCTTCAAACGCCACGCCGTGTTTCCTTGCCCGACCCAGATTTGCGCTGACGGCGGGACCATCCACCGTTCACTTGGTGGCTTTATCTCAGGCAATCGTTAACAAATTCCGTTTACAAGATATGAAGCACTGGTCCGGCGGGTGTATCGCCTGCACAGCCACGAGAGCACTCGATGAAACGCAACGCATTCACATCAAAGGCGAAGAAGTTTCTGGCACTTCAGTCTTTATTCTATGCGTTCGCAAACAGCATCGAAGCGTTAGTCCCCTTCCTGCTTGCCCCGATCCTGACCCGGATGCTGGACCCAAGCGGTTACGGCGTCTGGGTGCTGTTCGTCACCTATGCCACTTTCATGCGGCCAGTGGTCGGGCTGACCACGCAAGATGCGATCAGGATGCGGTTCTACGACTTCGATCAGAACAAGCTCGAGCAGTTCACTCACACCGCGCTGTTCGTTATGGTGCTCTTGGCCATCATCGTCTCAGCGGTCACGTTGCTGCTGGGCGAGATGGTGGCCGAGGCCGTCAAGTTTCCGCAAGGCTGGTTGGTCAGCATTGTGATTGCTGCACTGCTTTACGAAGTGTTCTACACTGTCCTCGCGCTCCAGCAGTTCCACAATAGCCGGAAGGCCTTCCTCGCCACACAGGCGATGCAAGCTGTGCTGAGCATGGTGTTCATTGTCGCCTTCCTGCTGGCTGGCTGGGATTGGCGCGGGGTGGTGATCGGGCGGATGCTAAGCATGGCGATCGCGATTTTCTTCGCGCTGCGCTCGCTTGGGTTCACGCTGCCTAAACTGCTGCGCATCCCGGAGCGTTCGTTCTATCGCAACATCGCCTCGTTCGGCGTGGTCTACTGGCCAGCCGGTGCGGTGATCATGGCCGTGGCGACCACCGACAAGGTGGCGGCGGCCCATTACCTCGGGGTCGAGGCGAGCGCGATGTATGGCGTGGCCGCGTTGTTCGCCTCGGCGTTCTGGATGGTCAATTACAGCTTCGTCATGGCGTGGACGCCATGGCTGTTCCGCAAGCTGAAGACGGCCGAACAGGATGGCTTGCGGGAGGTCGCCTCGGTGTCGCTGGCCTATTTTGTGCTGTCTGCGGTTGCGGCGGCTGCGTTCTATGTCGTTGCTGTGCTGGTCGCCCCGGTTCTGCTTGGTGCGGCGTTCCACAGTGCCATCGGGCTGCTGCCCTACACCATGTTGGCGATCATGCTCCAGGGCCACTTCGTCCACAACCTGAAGTTCCTCCATTTCGACGGGCGGATTGAACTCATGTCGGTGCTGAGCGCGTTTACGATCGGGCTCAACCTGTGGCTCAGCATCCTGTGGGCCAAGCAAATGGGGATCAGCGGCATCATTCTGGCGACTGCGGTTTCCTTTGGTGCCGCGTTCATTATGAGCGGAATCCTGATTTTGGGACGCTGGATGCCGCTGCGAAAGGGAGCAAGAGCCGTTGCTGGATAACAAGAACATTCTCGTCACCGGAGGAACCGGTTCGTTCGGACGGGCCTTCGTGCGCACGATATTGGCGCAGTATCCGGGAGTCCGGCGGCTCGTGATTTATTCGCGTGACGAGCTCAAGCAATATGAAATGAGCCAGGAATTCTCGCCCCAAGTCCATCGCTGCCTACGCTACTTCATCGGGGACATCCGCGATGCTGCGCGCCTGCGCCGGGCAATGGAGGGGGTGGACATCGTGGTCCACGCCGCAGCGCTCAAGCAGGTGCCAGCGGCCGAATACAACCCGTTCGAATGCATCAAGACCAACGTGCTGGGTGCGCAGAACGTGATCGAGGCCTGCCTCGACAGCCGTGTCTCCAACGTGGTCGCGCTGTCGACGGACAAGGCGGCGGCGCCCGTCAATCTTTATGGCGCGACCAAGCTGTGTTCGGACAAGCTTTTCACCGCAGCCAACAATATCCGAGGATCGCGCGATCTGCGCCTGTCAGTGGTGCGCTACGGCAACGTGATCGGCAGCCGCGGATCGGTGGTGCCATTCTTCCTCTCGCACCGCGCCAAGGGCTTCTTCCCAATCACCGACCCCACCATGACGCGCTTCAACATCTCCTTGGAGGAAGGCGTGCAGATGGTGCTGTGGGCGCTGGAAAACGCGCTGGGGGGCGAGATATTTGTGCCCAAGATCCCGAGCTATCTGATCACCGATCTGGCGACCGCGATCGGACCGGAATGCGAACAGCGAGTGGTCGGTATCCGCCCCGGCGAAAAGATCCACGAGGAAATGATCACCACTAGCGACAGCCTCAACACGATTGACCTCGGGCCCTATTACGCGATCCTGCCGACCACCGCCGACCAGCTGAGCGAGGAATATCTCACCCGCCGTGGCGGCCAGCCGGTCGAGCCGGGGTTTGCCTATAACAGCGGCACTAACCCTGATTTTCTTTCTGTCGAACAGCTGCGAACGCTGATCCGCCAGCATGTCGATCCCGGCCATCAGGCGTAATGGGTAGCACCATCCCCTACGGTCGGCAGACGATCAGCGCGGCAGACATTGCCGCCGTCGTCGATGTGCTGCAGTCTGATTTTCTGACCCAAGGTCCGGTCGTCCCGGCTTTTGAGGACGCGGTTGCGGCGTGTTGCGGCGCACGCCACGCGGTTGCGGTCAATAGCGCCACCAGCGCGCTCCATATTGCGTGCAAGGCGCTGGGAGTGGGACCGGGCGACCGGGTCTGGACCAGCCCGCTGACCTTCGTCGCCAGCGCCAACGCCGCGCTTTATTGCGGGGCAGACGTCGACTTCGTCGATGTCGATCCGCGCAGCTACAACATGTGCCCAGAGCGCCTTGCCGAGAAGCTGGAGGACGCCGCCGCCAGCGCGACCCTGCCCAAGGTGATCATCCCCGTGCACCTCGCTGGCCAGTCCTGCGACATGGCCGCAATTCACGCTGCGGCCAGTCGTTATGGCGTGCGCATCATCGAGGACGCCTCCCACGCCATTGGCGGCAGTTATCGCGACCAGCCGGTCGGCAATTGCCGTTTCAGCGACATCGCCGTGTTCAGCTTCCACCCCGTCAAGATCATTACCACCGGCGAGGGCGGGATGGCGCTGACCAATGATGACACCCTCGCCGAACTGATGCGGTTGGACCGCAGCCACGGGATAACCCGCGATCCGGAACTGTTGACGGAGGCTGACGCCGCGCCGTGGTATTACGAGCAGCAGCGGCTCGGCTTCAATTATCGTCTGACCGATGTGGCGGCGGCGCTCGGCCTTAGCCAGCTTTCTGCCCTTCATGGCTTCATCGCCCGACGCCGGCAGATCGCTTCGGCCTATGATGCAGCACTCTCAACGCTGCCGGTGACCACCCCTTGGCAGCACCCCGATGCCCAGTCCTCTTGGCACCTTTACGTGGTGCGCATTGATCCCAGGCGCACATCCCGCACCCACCGCGAGGTCTTTGCCGCGCTGCGTGCGGCGGGGATCGGGGTCAACCTGCACTACATCCCAGTCTATCTTCAGCCCTATTACCGCGCGCTAGGTTTTGCTCCAGGCCTGTGCCCCGCGGCGGAGGCCTATTATGGCGAAGCAATAAGCCTGCCAATGTTCGCCGGGCTGACCGATGCGCAGCAGGCCGAGGTCATCGCCGGGCTGGCCGGAGCACTGGCGGAATGAATCTTGCCGTCATCCCGGCGCGCGGCGGCAGCAAACGCATTCCGGGCAAGAACATCCGATCATTTGCGGGGAAGCCCATGATCGCCTACGCGATCGAGGCGGCGCTCGCCTGCGAGGCCATATCCCGGGTCGTTGTCTCCACCGACAATGACGAAATCGCCGCCATCGCCCAGGACTGCGGCGCCGACGTCCCGTTTCGTCGCCCGCCCGAACTCGCCGACGACATCACACCGACAGTGCCGGTGATCCAGCACGCGATCCAGGCCTGCCGCGCTCGCGGTTTCCGCTTCGAACATGTGTGTTGCATCTATCCCAGCGTTCCCTTCATCCGCAGCGCGGACCTAGCCGAGGCGCTCGCTTTGCTCGATGCGCATGGCGGAGAGGGCTACAGCTTTCCGGTGACGGCTTTCCCTTCCCCGATCCAGCGCGCACTGAGGCGCGACGAAGACGGCGTGGTCGCCCCCTTCAATCGCGAATATGTCAACACTCGGACGCAGGATCTGGAACTCGCATACTTCGATGCCGGCCAGTTTTACTGGGGTCGTGCGGAGACCTGGCTGTCGGGCGCGAATGTGCACGCCAA
Organism: Erythrobacter sp. W302b; assembly: GCF_046452395.1. Classification (NCBI taxonomy): domain Bacteria; kingdom Pseudomonadati; phylum Pseudomonadota; class Alphaproteobacteria; order Sphingomonadales; family Erythrobacteraceae; genus Erythrobacter; species Erythrobacter sp. W302b. The sequence goes on from NZ_JBKFDH010000001.1 coordinate 130,357, forward strand.
TGGTCGCGTGATCGTCCTGCCCGAATGGCGGGTGGTCGATATCGACACGCCCGAGGACTGGACCCGCGCTGAATTGCTCCACCGGGCCATGAACGCTGAGGGCTGATCGGATGGGGCAGATCCGCGTAGCTATCCGGGTCGATGCCTCCGTGCAGATCGGCACCGGCCATGTTCGTCGCTCGCTCGCGCTGGCACAGGCTCTGCGCAGCGCCGGGGGCGAGGTCCGCTTCGTCACCCGCGCGCTCGGAGTGGACAGCGCGGGGATGATCGCGGGCGAAGGGTTCGAACTGGCCGTGTTGCCTGGCCCGCCCGCCAGTGATTTTGCGCCAGACCCCGAAATCCCCCATTCCGAATGGGCGCAGGTTGGTTGGGCCCGCGACGTTGCCGAGACGGTGGCGGCGCTGGCGGATTACGCGCCCGATTGGGTGGTGCTCGACAGCTATGCCTTCGATGCTAAGTGGCATGCCGGAGTGCGCGCTTCGCTGGATTGCAAGCTAGCCCATATCGATGATCTGGCCGACCGCAAACTTGCCTGCGATCTTCTGATCGATCACACCTTCGCGCACGACCACCGTGTCAAATACGCTGACGTCCTGTCGCCGCACGCACGGGTTCTAGGCGGACCACGCTATGCTTTGCTGGGGCCAGCCTATGCCGGAGCGGAGCGCTACGCGTTTTCCGCGGAGGTCCGTTCCATCGGCATATTCTTGGGCGGCGTCGATGCCGGAGGGCACACCTTGGCGGTGCTTGATGCACTGGATGCGATTGGCTTTTCCGGCGCGGTCGAGGTGGTAGCTACCTCGGCCCATTCGCACCTCGGGGTTCTGCGCGACCGGATTGCGCGGCGCGCCGACACCGCGCTCCTGCTCGATTTGCCCGACCTTGCCGCCTTTTTCGCGCGGCACGATCTGCAAGTCGGCGCGGGCGGAGGCGCGAGCTGGGAACGGTGTTTTATTGGTGTGCCCGCGCTGCTGATGGTGGTCGCGCTAAACCAAAGGTCGGTCGCGCCACTGCTCGAAGAAGCGGGGGTCGCAGCGTTTGCACCCGATCCGGCACCCGGTGCGCTGGCCGAGCAACTTGCGCGGCTCATCGCAGACGCGCCGCGCCGCGCCGGACTGGCCGCGAAATCACGCGAACTGGTCGATGGACTAGGGGCGAGGCGGGTGGCTCTTGCCTTGCTTGCGCAGGGGTTGACGGTCCGCCGCGCGAGGCTCGACGATGCACGCATCATGTTCGACTGGCGTGGCGATCCGGCGATCCGCGCAGTCTCTCGCGGGTCTGACCCGCTGGTGTGGGGCGATCACATCGCATGGCTTGGCGCCGTACTCGAAGACCCTGCCCGCAAGCTGTTTGTCGGCGAAGCTGGCGGGCGCGCAGTGGGCGTGATCCGGTTCGACTTTTCGGTAGGCGGTCGCGCGGAAGTCTCGCTCTATCTCGACCCGGCGCTTCACGGCCTCGGCCTTGGCACGCACCTGCTCCTCGCCGGCGAAGCTGCGGCTGATCCGGCGATTGTCGACGCCACCGTGCTCGAAGACAACCGCGCCTCGCAAGCCCTGTTCGAAAGCTGCGGTTACGTTTCGACCGGACCGGGCACATGGGAAAAGCACCGCTTGCCCCGTCACCGGACGCGCCGCTAATGTCCGGCCCTTCAACGGAGTTAGTCTCATGCAGATCAACGGACGCCCCATCGGCCTATCGGCGCGCCCCTATCTGATCGCCGAAATGAGCGGGAACCACAACCACTCGCTCGATCGCGCGCTGGAGATCGTCGATGCAGCGGCGGCTAGCGGCGCGGATGCGATCAAGCTGCAGACTTACACTGCCGACACGATCACGCTCGACCATGACGGGCCGGGCTTCGTCATCGAAGACGTAAAGTCGCTATGGAACGGGCGGCGCCTGCACGACCTCTATGCCGAGGCGCATACGCCGTGGGACTGGCATGGCCCGATCATCGCGCGCGCGAGACAACATGGCCTCGACTGCTTCTCCTCCCCGTTCGATTTCACTGCGGTGGATTTCCTCGAGGAACTGGACGTTCCCGCCTACAAGATCGCCAGCTTCGAAAGCATCGACCTGCCGCTTATCCGCAAGGTCGCTGCAACCGGCAAGCCGATCATCATCTCGACCGGCATGGCCACTGTGGTCGAGATCGGTGAAGCGATCCGCGCAGCGCAAGAGGTTGGGAACGACCAGATCTGCATCCTCAAATGCACCAGCACCTATCCCGCGACCCCCGCAGACACAAACATCCGCACCATCCCCAACATGCGCGACACGTTCGGGGTAGAGGTCGGGCTTTCGGATCACACCATGGGGATCGGCGTCGCGGTGGGCGCGGTCGCTCTTGGCGCGGTGTTGATAGAGAAACACTTCACCTTGGCCCGTGCAGATGGAGGAGTCGACAGCGCGTTCAGCCTCGAACCTGCAGAATTCCTTGCGCTGCGCGAGGAGACCGAGCGGGCGTGGCAGGCGCTGGGCCAGATTACCTATGGCGGCACGCAGGCAGAGGAAGGATCGCAGCAGTTCCGCCGATCACTCTATGTGGCGCAGGACATGGCCGAGGGCGAGGTCTTCACGGAAGCAAACCTGCGCTCCGTGCGCCCGGGTTTCGGGCTGGAACCGCGCCATTACGATGTGCTGTTGGGCAAGCGGGTCAACCGCGCGATCAAAAAGGGCACGCCGGTCAGTTGGGACTTGATTGCCTGACAGGTTCGATCCGCTCGTAATAGGTGAAGCGCAGCGCCTTGCCGCTATGGGTGAAAACCGGGCGGTAGTCTGCCAGAAACGATTTAAAGCGTGAGTCTTGGGCGAAGACGTCGGTCCAGCGGACTTTTATGTGCTCCAGCGGCCAACTGGTGCTCTCATCCAAGATCAGCGCGTCGGGCGGCCTGTCTTCCCAAAAGCGAAGCATGTCGTCATGCAGCTGTCGGCGGCCCGGTACATTGAGCTTCACTTCGATCGGTGCGCTTGTGCCGACGCCCGGCCGATCGAACGGCTTGAGTTCGGCCGCGACATAGGCATTGTTCATCGTCACATTCCAGCGCAGCGCCCCCACCGCAGCGAAGTATTGGTTAAACGGCGATGGATGCATGTTGAGCAGGCCCACCCGCTTGCCCGCCAATGACAGGCCGGCGCGCTCCATTGCCAGATCGGCCTCGCGGACTTCATCCTGATAGCGCGCGGTGCTGTGGAACTGACCGCGGATCGGCAGCGCAGCGAGCAGGGCAAGGGCGATCAGCCAGATCGCGCCGAGGTCGCGCCCAAGAAGCCAGGCCCACGCGAGATAAGCCATCGTGATCGGAAACAGGTGATGGCTGTACCAGCGCCCCTGGATCCACGCAGCGACAATGGCTCCGGCAACCATGGCCAGGCCGAGCGCGCTCGAGCGCGCAGGCAGGCGCTTGATGCGGGCGAGCATCAGGAACACCAGGGCCGGCACCAGCTGCTGTGCTGCCAGCACAAGGTTGATGAAAGGCTCGTTGAGATTGCCCTCGATCCCGCTCAGCATCACACTGATGGCCGCGCGCTGGGCCGGATCGATAACCAGCCAGAAAAACAAGTAGAGCGCGACGATGCCCCCCGCGATCACATTCTCGATCCGCACCAGCGCCGCGGGACGGCGCTGCATCCCGGCATCGGCCAGTTCGACGAGCAACACGACAAGGCTGTAAAAATATTTGAGCAACAGGGCGGCACCCAGCCACAGGCCCACCACCGCGCGGGTTCGCCAGCCAACGCGGTGCCCTTCAGGGTCGCTGGCCCGCAGCACCACATAGGGCCACAGCCCTAAAATCACCATGTGCTCGCGCAGGCCGAATATATTTTTGAACAAGATCGGCAGGAGCGCGAGCAAGATACAGGAGACAACCAGGAACAGCCCTGATGCGCCAACCGTCTGGCGACGGATGTGGAATGCGAGGCCAGCCGAAAACAGTACGGCCCCTGCCGTTATCAGGATAGCGGCGAGATCAAGGCGGATGCCGACAAGCTCGCTAAATCCGACCGCAAGGCCGTACCAGGCTCGCTCGGCCGGAGGAAAATAGAGACTGTAGGTATCAAAAGCATCGCCCAGAACTGCCGCCAGACGGCTGGAGAGGACTATACCGGCTAGATCGTGATGGATTGGATAAAATCTGCTGTAGCACAGCGCCAGACTGCCTGGCACCACAACAGCAAGCAGGGCCAGAAGGCCGAGCAGACCCACAGACCAGAAGCCGACTTGTCGCGCGCTGCCGGCTTCATTTTCTCCGCTTATCATGAGGGTCACAACCGGCCTCGTCCCCTCGGCTACGCGCAGTAAGCGCTCTTCGCGCCGCAAAGTCCGTCATCGGCCTGTCGCAGCGTGGCTGTGCATCCGACCGTCCACGGGGCTGACAGGACATCGAGAAATGGGAGCGCAACCCCGGCGGGGAGATTTTTCATTGAAAGCAGCCGTTTAAGCACGGCAGGTGGCGGAGACGGAGGGATTCGAACCCTCGGTACCCGGATAGAGTACGGTTCCTTAGCAGGGAACTGGTTTCAGCCACTCACCCACGTCTCCGGACAGCAGCAAGGCTGTGAAGGCGGGCCTATAGTCAGCCTGGCGGGCAGCGGCAAGGTGGCTTGGACAAAAAAGCCTCCCGCCCCCTTGCGCGGACTGCTGGCGGCGGGGCGATGGGCTGGTTCGGGGCGCGTTCAGGCTTTGCCGCGCAGTGGTTAACGGCTCGTCGCAAATCCGATTCGCTCCGGCGACGAGCGGTTGCGTCAGATGTGGCAAGCGATTCTGCTCGAAGCGCAATAATCCGGGGCTGACACGTCGCTGCGAAAGGCTGCATGATGAGGATGATGACCGCCCGTTTCCCAGACCTTGGTCGCCGGATCGCGGGCTTTGCGCTGGGCGCGATGGCTGCCCTGGCGTTGACGGCACCGGCAGCCGCGCAGGATCTTGAGACCTTTGATCCGGACGCCGCTTACACCACACAAAATGGTACAAGCCCGGGCGGGATCGATGGCGATCTGGCCGCGCCGGATACGCAGCCGACACGGGTTGACCCGGCTCCGGCCGATCCGGCTTTCGACAGCGAGTTCGGCACCTATGCCCCGGCGCCTGCCGATGCGACAGCCCCCGTGCCGGATCAGGGCGTGGCCCCCGTCACCACCGCTGCGCAGGCAAGCGGCGAGACCTATGGCGAAGATGATCTGATCGGCGCAGCGGAAGGCGTGTTCGGCAAGGGCGCGGAAGGCCTGGCCAAGCTAATCGAGGATCTGCTGCAAAAGCAGGGCGAGCCCAATGGCTATATCGTCGGGCGCGAGGCGGGCGGGGCGTTCATCGTCGGCGCGCGTTATGGCTCGGGCACGCTGCACCACAAGGTAGAAGGGACGCGGCAGGTCTATTGGACCGGGCCTTCGATCGGTTTTGATGTCGGCGCCAATGCCGCCAATACCTTCGTGCTGGTCTACAACCTCTATGACACCGAAGACCTCTACAAGCGCTTCCCGGCGGGGGAAGGGCAGGCCTATTTCGTCGGCGGCCTTAATGCGAGCTATCTGCGGCGCGGCGATGTCGTGCTGATCCCCATTCGCGTGGGTGCGGGCCTGCGGCTCGGGGTCAATGCGGGCTACATGAAGTTCTCCAAGGAACAGAAGTGGTCGCCTTTCTGATTGCGATGAGGCGAGTTGCGCGCCATTGCGCGCAGCATGATGCTTGACCGACTCAGCCCGCAGGCGCCCGACGCCCTTCTCGCCCTGATCCGCCTCCACGCTGCCGACCCGCGTGAGGACAAGATTGACCTCGGCGTCGGCGTATACCGCACGGAAACCGGCGCGACCCCGGTGTTTGCCGCGATCAAGGCGGCAGAGCAGGTGCTGGTCGATACGCAGGACAGCAAGTCCTACCTCGGCCCCGAAGGTGACATGGGCTTCGTCAATGCGCTGATGCCCTATATCTTTGGCGCTGACCCGACGATGGGCGGACGCATCAGCGGGATGCAGACCCCGGGCGGCACCGGTGCAGTGCGCCTGGCCCTCGCGCTGGCGTTGAAGGCGGGCGTGAAGCGGGTGCACATGGGTGTGCCAAGCTGGCCCAACCACGCGCAGATCCTCGCCGATCTTGGCATGGAACTGGCGCCCTTCGACCATGCCAACCCGGATGGCACGGCCAACCTCGATGCGGTGCTCGCCGCGATCAATGGCGCGGGTTCGGACGAGGCGGTGCTGCTGCACGCGTGCTGCCACAACCCGACCGGGATTGATTACACCGCCGAACAATGGGCCATGATCGCCGAAGCGTTGGCGAGCAGCGGCACCTTCCCGATCATCGACTCCGCCTATCAAGGCCTCGGCCACGGGATGGAGGAAGACGCCGCCGGGATGCGGGCCGTGCTCGCTGCCGTGCCGGAAGCCTTCATCGCCTACAGCTGCGACAAGAACTTCGGGCAGTATCGTGACCGCGTGGGCGCGTTCTACGTGATGGCTCAGGATCAGGGCGCGCTCGACACCGCGTTCTCCAACGCCAATGCGCTGGCCCGTGCGGGTTGGTCGATGCCGCCCGATCACGGTGGTGCGGCGGTGCGGATCATCCTGCGCGATCCCGACATGACCGCACAATGGCTGGCCGAGCTTGACGACATGCGCGCGCGGATGCGCGGTGTGCGCGATGCGCTGGCCAAGGCGGGCATGGCGGGGCGGATCGACTTGACCCCGCTGGCGCACCAGAACGGCCTGTTTTCGATGCTTCCCGTCACCAAGGATGAAGTCGCGCAGCTTCGCGAAGAGCACGGCATCTACATGGCCGCATCGGGCCGGATCAACATCGCCGGTCTGACGCCGGGCAACCTGCCCAAGTTCATCGCTGCCCTCGCGGCGGTGGCGGTCTGAGGGCGGCGGCGTGCTTGACCGTCAGCCGGTGCTCGCGGGCGAGCATGTCCGGCTGCGGCCTTTGCGCGGCGAGGATTGGGACGCGCTGTTCGCGGTCGCTGCCGATCCGCTGATCTGGGAGCAGCACCCGGCGCATGACCGCTGGCAGGAACCGGTGTTCCGGGCGTTCTTCGATGATGCCTTGGCCAATCAGGGCGCGCTGATCGCGCTGGATGCGCAGAGCGGCGCGGTGATCGGCTCCTCGCGCTATCAGGGGCTGGAGGAAGCCGACGGCGGTTCGGTCGAGATCGGCTGGACCTTTCTGGCGCGTTCGCATTGGGGCGGGGTGCACAATCATGAGATGAAGCGTCTGATGCTGGCCCATGCGCTGGGGAGCGTGGCGGAATGTCGCTTCCTCGTTGGCGAGACCAACACCCGCTCGCGGCGCGCCTTGGAAAAGATCGGCGCCCGTCTGACCGACCGCCGCGAGGAGCGGGTCATGGCAGGCGGCGAGGTGATCCCTCACCTGACTTATGTCATCACGCGCGAGGACTTTGCGCAGGGACCGCTGGCACGCGTCGCGTAAGGGTGTTCCAGGACTTCGTTGCACGCGTCGCCCCAGCACAAGCCCGGAGCTGCGAAGGGGCTTGCCCGCCGCTTGGGGCCTTACCGCGCTGCGGCGAGGCTCTGCATCCGCTTGAGGTAGCGAGCCAAGACGTCGATCTCGAGATTGACCCGGTCGCCCTCGGCTAGTGTGCCGAGTGTCGTGACGGCTGCGGTATGGGGTATGATGTTGAGCAGGAAATCGCAGGTGCCATCGGGCCGGTCGCGCACGTCGTTGACCGTCAGTGATACGCCGTTGACCGTGATCGAGCCCTTCTCGGCAATGAAGGGCGACATATCCGCCCGCGCGCGGATCGCGATCCGCCAGCTGCCGCCGTCTTGCGAGACCTTGACCACCTCGCCAACCGAATCGACATGGCCGGTGACGATATGGCCGCCGAGCTCGTCGCCCAGTCGGAGCGAGGGTTCTAGGTTGAGGCGCGCTCCCGCGTCCCACATGCCGGGCACGGTGCGGCTGACGGTCTCGCCCGACAGGTCGACATCGAACCACGCATCGCCCGCCGTGCCGCCGCGTTCCACCACGGTGAGGCACACGCCCGAACAGGCGATCGACGCGCCGATATCGATCCGGGCGGGATCGAGCGGGGCGGTGATCTTGAGGCGCAGATCGCCGCGCTGTTCGGCGGCTGCGATGGTGCCGATAGCGGTGACGATGCCGGTGAACATACTGCTGTCCTTATAGGTTTCGTGACCGCAGATAGGCGGTGAATTGGTCGGTGCCAAGCTGGCGGTGCTGTTGCAGGTGCCAGCGGCCATGCGCGTCGGCAAGGTTTGCCAGCCCCAGCGCGCCAATACTGCGGCGGCCATCGCCGATCAGGATCGGTGCCGTGTAGAGGTGCAATTCATCGACGAGATCGGAGGCGAGGAAGGCAGCTGCAGTCTCGGCCCCGCCTTCGACATAGAGATGGAGCACGCCCTCAAGCTCGGCGATGGCTTCGGGGGAGGCAATCGCGGTCACGCCGTCAGGCGCGGTCCCGCGGGTCAACACCACCCGTTGGGGTGAACGCGCCTCAAGGCCCGGCAGGCGCACATCAAGCCGGGGGTTGTCCGCTCGCCACGTTCCCCCACCGATCAGGATCGCATCATGGCACGCGCGCTGAGCGTGCACATGGGCGCGGGCGGTCTCACCGGTGATCCACTGGCTCGACCCGTCGCCAAGCGCGATGCAGCCATCAAGCGACATCGCCAGCTTCAGCGTCACCCACGGACGGCCTGCGCGCTGGCGGGTGAGGAACCCGGCGAGGCTGGCGGCGGAGGCCGGGTCGTCCAGCAGCCGGGTGTCGATCCCTGCCGTCTGCAACCGCGCCATGCCCGCACCAGCGGTGCGCGGGTCGGGGTCGCGCTGACCGATCACCACGCGCGCAGGCCGCGCTGCGAGGATCAGGTCGGCGCAAGACGGTCCCCGCGCCGATTGATGCGCGCATGGCTCAAGCGTGACGTAGAGAGTCGCCTCGGCCAGTGCAGCAGGGGCAAGGCCCGCCAATGCCATCGCCTCGGCATGAGGGCGTCCGCCCGCCTGAGTCCATCCCCGCGCGATCACGCGGCCATGATGCGCCACCAGCGCGGCCACACCGGGATTGGGACGCGCGAGCGGGCGCGCACGCGCCGCCAGCCGCGCAGTGGCGGCCATCCAGTCGTGATCGCTCGGGAGCAGGCTCGCAGCTATTGTGCGGCGCTTTCGCGGGCGGGGGCGGGTGCCGGCGCAGGGGAGGCAGCAGCAGCAGCTTCGGCAGCCCGTTCGGCCTCCGCCTTGCGCTCGATGGCCTCGACATCCATGCCCGCAGCAGCGCCGAGCGCCTTGTACATGTTGCGCTTCGCCTCGGCGATCCGCGCTTCTTCGGCGGCGCGCAGATCTCTCACTTCCTGATTGGCGAGGTTCTCGGCCACGATCTCGGCATCGGTGCGGGCCGGATCGAGCGTGGTGATATAGGTCACCTCGGGCCGCTCCGGCTCACCATAGACCGTGCTGTTCATGCCCCAATAGAACATCCCTGCAACCGGCAGGATCGACAGCGCCAGAATCGGCAGGCGATAGGGCTGCGGGCGCCGGATCTCGTTCCAGAAATCCGCGAAGCCGGAGGCGGGATTGAAGCGCGACTTGGAGAAGGACTTGGAGAACATGAGGCGCAATATAGGGGCAGCGGGCGCGAACGCCAAATGCTTCGCGTCAGCCAAAGCTGGCGTAGAGCCCGCGCCCATGTTCCTTCAGCCAGCGATCGGCACTGGCGATCTCCCCTTCGAAGATGCGGGCCAGCAGTGCGTGGAAGGCCGGGCTGTGGTCGAAGTGCACCAGATGCGCGACTTCATGCGCGACCACCGAGCGGCGCACGAAATCGGGGGCCTGCACCAGCCGCCAATTGATGCGGATCCGGCTCTTGTCCGAGCATGAGCCCCAGCGGCGCTGGGCGCGGGTGAGCCCCATCGGCACCGGATCAAGCCCGGCGGCGGCGCAGTAATCGTGCATATCCGCTTCGGTGAGGCGCAGGGCTTCCGCCTCCAGCCAGCGGCGGATGCGCAGTTCCAGCCCGGATTCGGGCCCGCCGATCCGCAGCGCGCCTTCCTCAACTGCCGGACGACGCGGTGCGCGGGCATCCCACACCACTTTGAGCGAAGCCCCGCGATAGCGCACCTCGCCCCCCGGCGCAGGCGCAGTGCGGGCGGGCAGTTTGGCGAGTTGGTCCGCCAGCCAGCCTTTGCGCGAATGGGCAAAGGCAATCGCCTCGCGCGCCTGCGCCCAGGCGGGCAGGCTGATGCGGACCTCGCTGCCATCGGGCGCCAGCCGCAGGGTCAGCCGCCGCGCATTGTGCAGCCGCTTCAGCACGATCGGCAGACGCTGGCCGCCAAGGTCGATCGCGGGATCGAGCGTCCGTTCGGTTGAGGCACCGCGGAGCCAGTCGATCACAGGCTCGCCTCCTCGTCGCGGGCAGGCCAATGGCGCGGGGCAGGCCACTCGGTGATATGATGTTCGAGCGGCCCGGCATCCACCTCGCTCACCACCCGGCCAACCACCGAAACCCCGGCGCGGCGCACCGCGTCACGGTCCCCAGACAGGAGATAGTGCCAGCCCGGCAGCGGGCGGCCATCGGCGCGCAGGCGATAGGCACAGGTTGATGGCAGCCAGCTCACCTGTTCCACGATCCGCAGCGTCAGCCGCAGGCAATCGGGTACGAAGGCCTTGCGGTTGCGATAATCGCTGCATTGCGCGGTCTTGGCGTCGAGCAACCGGCAGGCGATATTGGTATCGAGGATTTCGCCGGTGTCCTCGTCCTCGATCTTGTGCAGGCAGCAGCGTCCGCAGCCATCGCACAGCGCTTCCCATTCGGACCGGGACAGCTCGCCCAGCGGCAGCTCCCAGAAGCGGTCTCTCACTTCACCCATCGGTCCAGTTCCGCCGCAATGGCATCGGCGTCCTTGTCGGTCGGCAAGGTGGCCAGTGGCTCGCCATCGGGGCCGAACAGATAGGTGATATTGGTGTGATCGACGAGATAGCCGCCACCTTCCACGGGCTCACCTTTGGCATAGTAAACCTTGAACGCCTTGGCCGCGGCGGCGATCTGTTCGGGCGTGCCGGTCAGGCCGATGATGTCAGGCGAGAAAGCGGCGGTGAATTCCCCGACCACCTTTTGCGTGTCACGCTCGGGATCGATGGTGATGAACAGCGGTGTGATCATCGCGGCCTTGGCCGGGTCCTGCCCCTTCAGCACCTTCAGCCCCTGGGCGATGCGTTGCATATCGGTGGGGCAGACATCGGGGCAGTAAGCATAGCCGAAATACACCACGCGGTATTTGCCCGCGAAATCGGTCCAGCGCACCGTCTGCCCAGCGCTGTTGGAGAGCGCAAAGTCGCCGCCGATGGCAGCGCCGGCCAGCGGCGGCTGCTCGACGGGGGCGGCGGCGCCGCAACCGGCAAGCGACAGCACGCCTGCAATCAGCATGGCAAGGATGGGGGAAGGCTTGTTGATCTGGTTCATGCTCTGCTAACTGGTTGCTTGCGAAGGGCGCCGATGACAGGCCAACGGGCCTGCCCCGCGCCCGGGCACACACATGATGTGTGACAGGTAATGCGAAAGGATCAAACCGTGGCCTTCGATGTTTTGCGCAAATTAGGGCCTCGCCGGGGGATTGCCAGTGCTATCCTGCTGTCGCTTGCCGCCGCTGTGACGGTGCCGGCCGCGGCGCAGTTCCAGTCGGAAGGGTACAAGTTCCTCGAAGCGGTCAAGGATCGCAAGGGTGACGAGGCGACCGACATGCTCAGCAAGCCGGGCACCCAGATCGTCAACGCCCGTGACATCACCAGCGGCGATACCGGGCTGCATATCGTGGTGGCCCGCAGCGACGTCCTGTGGGTCCGCTTCCTGCTGCAACGCGGCGCTGATCCGAACATCCGCAACAAGAAGGGCATCACACCGTTGCAGCTGGCGACCTCGCTCAGCTTCACCGACGGGGTCGAGGCGCTGATCAAGGGCGGGGCGAGCGTCAATGTCTCCGACCAGACGGGCGAGACACCGCTGATCTCGGCGGTTCATGCGCGCAATGTCGCGATGGTGCGGCTGCTGCTGGAAAAGGGTGCGGACCCCGATCACAACGACAATTCGGGCCGTTCGGCGCGGGACTATATGGAGCTGATGAGCGGCAACTCGCTTCTCAAGCAGGAATTCGCCAATGCCGATGCAAAGCGCGCCGAGGCGGGAACCAAAAAGAACTACGGGCCTTCCTTCTGACATGACCCAGACAGTGGATTTTGCCGACCTCACGCTCGACGAACTGCGCGTGGCGCTGGCACCCGATATCGCGGCCTCTGCGATCTTTGACGGGTGGAACGAAACCGCGTTGGTCGCCGCGGCCGAGATGGCCGGGTGCGATGTCGATGTGGTGAAGCTGGCCTTTCCGGGCAGCAAGCCGATGGACATGATCGAAGCGTGGATCACCAGCGTCGATCAGGCGATGGAGGCGGAATGGCCGCAGGAGCGCCTCGCCACCCTCAAGATCCGCGAACGCATCCGCACGCTGGTTGCCTTCCGGCTGGAAGCGGTCGCGCATATTGATGAAGCCGTGCGCCGCGCGCTCGCCGTGATGGCGCAGCCGCAGAATGCGCGCCGCGCGCTGCGGCTGGGCTGGCGCTCGGCCGATATCATGTGGCGGCTCGCGGGGGATACCGCGACCGATTACAATCACTACACCAAGCGCGCGATCCTCGCGGGGATCTACTCGGCGACGCTCGCCGTGTTCGTGAACGACGACAGCGACGGCAAGGCTGATACCCATGCCTTCCTCGAGCGGCGGATCGACGGGGTGATGAGATTCGAGAAGGTGAAGGCGCAGTTCGTCGGCAAGGACCGCGAACTGCCGAGCCTGACGCGGTTTCTGGGGCGTCTGCGTTACCCGGCGCGATGACCCGCCTCAGGCAGCGGACGCGGTAGGCGGACAAATACGCTCCGAACTGGTGATTACCCGTAAGCGACGGTCGCACTCGCGACTGGCTTTGCCTATTGCCTGACTCGGATTCGCGGCGCATCTTGCGCCCGCAGGATCAAGACATTGACGGGAAGGGTATTTCGATGGCGGGTTCGCTCAACAAGGTCATGCTGATCGGGAATCTGGGCGCCGATCCCGAAATCCGCACCTTCAACAACGGCGGCAAGGTCGCCAACCTGCGCATCGCGACCTCCGAACAGTGGAAGGACCGCCAGACCGGCGAACGCAAGGAAAAGACCGAGTGGCACACCGTCGCGATCTTTTCCGAAGGCCTCGTCGGCGTGGTGGAGCGCTACCTCAAGAAGGGCAGCAAGGTCTTCGTCGAAGGCAAGCTCCAGACCCGCAAGTGGCAGGACCAGAACGGTCAGGACCGCTACAGCACCGAAATCGTGATCCAGGGCCTCGGCGGCACGCTGACCATGCTTGATGGTCCGCAGGGTGGCGGCGGCGGGATGGGCGGCGGTGGTCGCTCAGGCGGCGGAAGCTATGGCGGCGGCAGTGCTGGCGGCGGTGGCGGCTGGGATCAGGGCGGCGGCAGCAGCGGCGGATCGGGCGGCGGCTTCGGCGGCGGCCCCTCGGGCGGCGGCGGTGGCTACGACGATCTGGACGACGACATCCCGTTCTGATCGGAGATTGCCGCTCGGATGGCGGGGTATTCGTGTGCTGCGTTGATATCAGTCATGCGGGCGCGGTCGCGATCCCGCGCTCAGTCCCTCTTGAGCCCCGCCAGCATCGCCGCCAGTGGCCCATCCTGTTCGCCTTCCTTCACAATCCCCGCCGCAGCCCGCGCCGCATCGGCGTTCGGCCCTTCGGCGTAGGGATCGATGGCGAGGCCCAGCGTCTGCGCGACCGCTTCGCCCAGATCGAACATATCGCCAGCATATTCGATCTCGTCGCAATCATCCGCTTCGAGCTCAATTTCATCACCCTCGGCCGCGGGGCGAGCGTTGTCCTCGACAAATCTGAGGTCGATGGGCTCATCAATCGTGACAGGGAAAGGCTCGGTCGAAATCGCGCAGGGCTGCATGATCGCTGCGCGCAAACGCCCGGTCACCCGGATCGCCCGCGGCTTCGGCTCCAGCCGCATCTCGGCCCGCAGGCTGTCCACCGCGCCGAGCCCGAAGCGCACCGCCAGCGCGGCGCGTTCTTCCGGGGTCGCTTCGATCACCACTGGCCCACCCGGCAAGGGACGGACCTTGATCATCCGGCTGAGTTCCGAAGGAGGGAAAGGCGCGCTCACCAGATCGCGCTCGCTTTCAGCATTTCGGCATCCGAGAACCGCCCGAGCCGTTCGAACAGCTTCAACACCCGCTCGGCCACCGCGCGGGCGCTGGCGGCCTCGTCGGCGCCTTCGGCGAAGGTCACATTGCGCTGGATCGCAGCGGTCAGCTTGTCCAGATCGCCAGCGTTGAGCGCGCTGCGATAGGCCCCGAGCCGGCCGCCCAGCACGCTCATCAGCTTGCCGATGCGCTTGCCCACGACAACGTCATTCACCCCGAACTCGCGCAACTGCCCGTCCATGTCCTCCACGAACAATTCGGCCAGCAACGCGCTTTCCGCCCTGAGATCCGAGGCCTCGACCCGCACCATCACCGCACTCAGCACAGCGGTGATCATGTCGAACCGGCCCGCGATCGTATCGGCCACGCCGCACTCGGTATAATAGGCGGAATCGCGCGCCAGCTCGATCACGCGGTGCCACAGCGGCCGCACGCTTTCGCGCGGGTCAGGAGCGGTGCCGAGCAGGCGGGAGAGGAAAGACATGGGATGCTTGGCCTTTCGCGCGGGTGTTCCAATGCAGGCGTGGGGCCGCGCGGCCCCTTCGCTCCCTACGGCAACGCACGAAGCACGGATGCGTTCAACTGCCGTTCAACGCCCGCACGCCACCGCTTTGCCATATGGTGCGTTGCAAGCTTGCGCCTAGCCCCTTAAAGCACCTCGCCCAAGGGACAAGTGCGCGATTGTGCGTGAGTGCAGGACGGGATTGAGACGGTTTGGCGCAGATGAATAAGGCGAGCGCAGGGGAATTGAGCTGGCGCAGGCTGCGCAGCGTGTTGCTGCTGGCGGGCGTCGTAGCGACGCTGCCCGCGTGCACGGCCATCCGGGAATCGCGCGGCTACATCGTCGATCCGGTTCTGACGGGCGCGATCCAGCCGCAGATCGACAACCAGCAATCGGTTGAAGGCACGCTCGGGCGGCCGACCTTTACCAGCCAGTATGGCACGCCGACCTGGTATTACGTTTCCAGCATCACCGGCCAACGTCCGTTCAACCGCCCGCGCATCCGTGAGCATTCGGTTCTGGCTGTCACCTTTGACGCAGCGGGCAAGGTGACCGCCGTCAAGCGCAGCGGCGTGGATCAGGTCGTGTTCCTCGATCCCAACGGCAACAAGACCCCCACCCTCGGTCGGGAGCGCGGCTTCCTTGAAGACCTGTTCGGCAACATTGGCCAGGTCGGCGGTGGCGGTCTGCCGGGTGGCGGCGGGCCGGGCGGCCCGTAATCGCTTGACACTTGCGCGCTTGATCCTGCCGGAAGGCGCGCCATATTCCCCGACATGACAAGCGATAATGCCAGCCATGGCCTCGTCCAATGGCACGGAACCACCATCATCGGCGTGCGGCGTGACGGCAAGACCGTCATCGCGGGCGACGGCCAGGTGTCGATGGGCAACACCGTGATGAAGCCCAATGCCCGCAAGGTTCGCCGGATCGGAGACGGCTCCGTGATCGCGGGCTTCGCCGGCGCGACGGCGGATGCCTTCACCTTGTTTGAGCGGCTGGAAAAGAAGCTCGAACAGTATTCGGGCCAGCTGATGCGCGCGAGTGTCGAGCTCGCCAAAGATTGGCGCACCGACAAGTATCTGCGCAATCTTGAGGCGCTGATGATCGTGGCCGATCACGACACGCTGCTGGTACTGACCGGCAACGGCGATGTGCTGGAGCCGGTGGGCGATATCGCCGCGATCGGATCGGGTGGCAATTTCGCCCTCGCCGCCGCGCGGGCCATCGCTGACTACGAGGCCGATGCCGAAACCATCGCGCGCAAGGCCATGGCCGTTGCGGCTGACATCTGCGTCTTCACCAATGGTAATTTGACGGTCGAGACGGTCTAGCAGCAATCCGTCACCCCGGCGCAGGCCGGGGCCCAGCATCGCAACGCCGGAATCTGGGTTCCGGCCTTCGCCGGAATGACGAACAAGATTATGATCGAAAACCTCACCCCCAAAGCCATCGTCGCCGCACTCGACGAACACATTATCGGCCAGTCCGAGGCCAAGCGTGCGGTTGCCGTGGCGCTGCGCAATCGCTGGCGGCGGCAGCGGCTCGGCGCGGATCTGCGCGACGAGGTGACGCCGAAGAACATCCTGATGATCGGCCCCACGGGCTGCGGCAAGACCGAGATCAGTCGCCGCTTGGCAAAGCTGGCCGAAGCACCGTTCATCAAGGTCGAGGCG
The DNA here is from genome assembly GCF_046452395.1 of Erythrobacter sp. W302b. NCBI lineage: Bacteria > Pseudomonadati > Pseudomonadota > Alphaproteobacteria > Sphingomonadales > Erythrobacteraceae > Erythrobacter > Erythrobacter sp. W302b. The sequence continues at coordinate 146,748 of NZ_JBKFDH010000001.1, forward strand.
ACCAAGTTCACCGAGGTCGGCTATGTCGGCCGCGATGTCGAACAGATCGCGCGCGATCTCGTGGAGGAAGCGATCCGACTGGAAAAGGAACGCCGGCGCGAGAAGGTGCGCGAAGCTGCGTCGGAAGCCGCGATGGAGCGGCTGCTGACCGCGCTGGTGGGCGACAATGCCTCCGAAGCGACCCGCGCCAGCTTCCGCCAGCGGATCGTCCAGAACGCGATGAACGATGTCGAGGTCGAGATCGAAGTGCGCGATGCGCCCGCCGCCCCGTTCGACATGGGCAATATGGGCGGCCAGATGGGGATGATCGACCTCAGCGACATGATGGGCAAGGCACTGGGCCGCAAACCCACCCGCCGCCAGAAGCTGCGCGTGCCTGATGCATGGGATCGGCTGGTGGACGAAGAAGCGGACAAGCGGCTCGATCAGGACGATGTCGCTCGTGCGGCGCTGCTGAATGCCGAAACCAACGGGATCGTCTTCCTCGACGAGATCGACAAGATCGCGGTTTCCGATGTGCGCGGCGGATCGGTGTCGCGTGAGGGCGTGCAGCGCGATCTGCTCCCCTTGATCGAAGGCACCACGGTTGCCACCAAGTATGGCCCGATGAAGACCGACCACGTGCTGTTCATCGCCAGCGGCGCGTTTCACGTGGCCAAGCCCAGCGACATGCTGCCCGAGTTGCAGGGCCGCCTGCCGATCCGGGTGGAGCTGCGCGCGCTGACCGAGGCGGATTTCGTGCGAATCCTCTCCGAGACTCGCGCCAATCTGGTCGCGCAATACAAGGCGCTGCTCGGGACCGAGCAGGTGACGCTCGACTTTGCGGATGACGCTATCGCCGAGATCGCCCGCATCGCGGCGCAAGTGAACGCGACGGTCGAGAATATCGGTGCGCGGCGGTTGCAGACGGTGATGGAGCGGCTGCTGGAGGAAATCAGCTTTGAGGCGGAAGACCTCACCGGCCAGACGATCACGATCGATGCGGCCTATGTGACGTCGCGGCTCGCAGGGCTGGCGGGCAACACCGACCTCAGCAAGTATATCCTGTGATGCGCGCAGGGCCGGTCAGCGACCTTGCGGGGATGCTGGCGGGTATGGCCCCGGTGCTGGACGCGCGGCGATGGGATTTTGCGGTGCTTGCGGGCGATCCCCCTGCCGAAGCCTTTGCCCTGATCCGCGAGGACGAGGGGCTGACGGCGATCATCGCTGATACAGACGGTGCGTTCGCGCGCATCACGCTGATGGTGCATTCCGCGCTCGAAGGCGTGGGCCTGACCGCAGCAGTCTCCGGCGTGCTCGCCGGGGCGGGGATCGCCTGCAATATCGTCGCAGGCTACCACCATGATCACCTGTTCGTTCCGTGGCAGCGGCGTGAGGAGGCGCTGGCTCTTCTCCAGCGCCTCTCACAACCGGGCTGATCACTCGCCCAGCAGGTGCTTCTTCCAGAACACCAGTTCGGCCAGGAAGGCGTAGTCCGAATTGGCCTTCTTGCGGAAACCGTGGCCTTCGTCTGCCGCCACCAGATGCCACACCTCACCGCCATTGGCGCGGATCGCGGCGACCATCTGATCGGCCTCGGACTTGGGCACGCGCGGGTCATTGGCGCCTGTGATGACGAACATCGGCTTGGTGATCTCGTTCACCCGGGTGAGCGGGCTGATTTCGGTGAGTTTGGCGCGCTGCACCGGGTCGCGCTCGTCACCATACTCCACCCGGCGCAGGTCCTGTCGGTAGGGGTTGGTGTTCTCCAGAAAGCTGACGAAGTTGCTGATCGCCACGGTGCACTGGGTCGCAGCGAGCTTGTCCTTTAGCTGCACGGCGGCGGCATAGCACATGTACCCGCCGTACGACCCCCCGCTGACGCCGACCTTGTCCGGGTCGACGGCCGGATCGGCGCGGACGGCGTCGATCAGCGCGGCCATGTCCTTCACCGAATCCTCACGCTTGAACGGGCCATTGTCGAGGCTGACGAAGGTCTTCCCGAACCCGGTCGAGCCGCGCACATTGGGCAAGAAAACCCCGATGCCAAGCTCGTTGAGGATGTAGTTGACGGCCCCGACAAAGCCGGCCTTGCTCTGCCCTTCCGGGCCGCCATGGACATCGACAATCAAGGGACGCTTGCCCGGGAACTTGGTCGGGTCGGGGAGATAGAGCAGGCCGGAAACCTCAAGTCCGTCAAAGCTCTTGGTGGTCACGATGCGGGGTTCGACATTGAGGGAAGGATCAAGCCCGCCCGTCTCGCTCGTGGTCCAGCGGGTCAGCTGCATCGTTTTGGGGTCGAGTGACCACACATCCGCCGCGCTCTTGGCGCTGGAGAAGGAAAAGCCGATCTCGCCCCATGGCGCGATTTCAAGGCCGCCGATCTGGCCTGCGGGCAGGACGTCGACCTTGGTCACTTTGCCGCTTGCCACGTCAAGGATGCGCATCCGGTCCGATCCGGCTTCGTTGACTTCATAGACGATGGTCTTGCCGTCATCGGAGACATCGAAGCTGTCGACGTCCCATTTCTCCTTGGAGACCGGTGTGAACTTGCCCGACGCCGGATCGAGGCGGCCCAGCTGCTGGAAGTCGGAGCCGACATCGCTGGTCGCCCACAGCGTGCCGTCGGGCGCGATCTCCATGCCGCTGTAGGCGATCTCTGCCTTCGGATCGCCAACCGGTGTCATCGCGCCGCTGGCGAGATCAAGCCGGTAGATATCGACGTCCTGGACCGAGTTGTAATCGGCAACATAGGCGAAGGTCTTGTCGGGCGAAAAGGCGATGATCGCCCAGCCGCCGCCCTTGCTTTCATGCACCAGCCGGGCCGAGGCGGGATCGCGCGGGTTCATCACATAGAGGTCGGAATCCACCCCATTGCGCCGGGTCGAGCTGAAGCCGATCAACTCGCCATCCTTGCTCCAGGCATTGGGCTGGTTGCGGCTCTTGCCGTCGGTCAGCAGTGTGAGACGACCATCCTTGAGCGTGTGGAGCTGGTAGTATTCGTCCCCGCCGCGATCCTTGGTGACGAGAATGACGTCACCCTTGGTCGGGGCGTAGGAGCCCGACACCGGCTCAGCTTCGAAGCTGATCTGGGTGCGCGCGCCCATCGGCATCGCGATCCGGTGAAGCTGGCTGACATTGGCAAAGCGCGTGGTGATCAGCACCGCGCGGGTGTTGGGGTCCCACCCGGCAAAGCCCGCGCCGCGCGACTCGAGATAGGGCCGGACGCGGGCCGCCAGTTCGAGCGGGATTGGCGGCATATCCTCAGCGGTGAGCGCAGCGGGCACCGGAACGGTCGGCACTTCGGCGGGCGGTGCAGCGGTATCCTGCGCGGCGGCAGGGGTGAGGGCGGCGCTGCCGAGCAGCAAGGCAATCAATCGAGCGTGACGCATGTTCGTAGGTCTCTCCCCAAGAGCACCCTGCTCGCGGCAGGGGGCAGTGGAGCAGAGGTAACGGCGTGCTGGCGTGCTAGCAATCCTGCCCGGTCATTCGGCTGCCACGGCATCGACGTCGACATCGTCGTCGCGCCGTTCCGCTGCCTGACGCGACCACATTTCCGCATAAAGCCCGCCGCGCTTGAGCAGTCCGGCATGATCCCCGCTCTCCACCAGCCGTCCGTGGTCCAGCACCAGAATGTTGTCCGCGTCCGCAATGGTCGACAGCCGGTGCGCGATCGCGATCGTCGTGCGGCCCTGCGCGATCCGCCGCAGCGTGCCGAGGATTTCCTGTTCGGTCCGGGTGTCGAGCGCGCTTGTCGCTTCATCGAGCAGCAGGATCGGCGGGTTCTTCACCAGCGTGCGGGCAATGGCGACGCGCTGCTTTTCCCCGCCCGAAAGCTTCAATCCGCGTTCGCCCACCATCGTCTCGAACCGGTCGGGCAGGCGATCGATCAGCGGGGAGAGCGCCGCATCGCGAGCGGCCTGTTCCACCATCGCCTGATCCGCGCCTTCCGCGCCATAGGCGATGTTATAGGCGAGGTTCTCGTTGAACAGCACCGAATCCTGCGGGACGATTCCGATGGCCGCGCGCACGCTTTCCTGCGTGACGGTGGCGATATCCTCGCCGCCCACCATGATCCGGCCGGAGAGCGGGTCATAGAAGCGGAACAGCAGACGCCCGATCGTGCTCTTGCCCGCGCCGGAAGGCCCTACGATGGCGGTGGTGCTGCCGGCTGGCACTTCGAAGCTCAGGCCGTTGAGGATCGTGCGCCCGGGCTCATAGCCAAAGGTGACATTGTCGAAGGCGACAGTGGGCGTGCGAATGATCAGCGCGGGCGCACCCGGCTTGTCCTTGACCTCGATATCGGTGTCGATCAGGCGGAACATCTCGGCCATGTCGATGAGCCCCTGCCGGATCGTGCGATAGACCCAGCCCAGTACATCCAGAGGGCGGAAAAGCTGGATCAGCAGCGAATTGACCAGCACCAGATCGCCGACGGTCATCGCCCCGGTGCTCCAGCCCCACACGGTGTAGGCCATCGCCGCGCCAACCAACGCATTGGTGATGATCGATTGCGCCATATTGAGCAGCCCAACCGAGTTTTCGGACTTCACTGCCGCTTCGGCATAAGCGCGCGCGGCCTGACTGTAGCGCGCCTCCTCGCGCTTTTCGGCGCCGAAGTACTTCACCGTCTCGTAGTTCAGCAGCGAATCGACCGCGCGGTAGAGGGCCTTGCCGTCCAGCTCGTTCATCTCGCGCCGTAGCTTGGTGCGCCATTCCGTGATCGCGCGCGTCACCCAGACATAGGCGACCACGGTGATGGCGGTGGCCAGAACCAGCTCGATGCCGAAATTGATATAGAAAATGATCCCGACCGCGATCAGCTCGACGATGGTGGGGGCGATGTTGAACAGCAGGAAATAGAGCATCTGGTCGATGCTCTTGGTTCCGCGCTCGATGATCTTGGTGACCTCGCCCGTGCGCCGCGCCAGGTGGAAGCGTAGGGACAGTCGGTGGAGCCGGTGGAATACGTCCTCGGCCAGATGCAGCGTCGCAATCTGGCCGACTCGCTCGAAGGCGATATTGCGGAGATTGTCGAAGGCTACCGAGGTGAACCGTCCCAGCGCATAGGCGGCCACCAGCGCGAGGGCGACTGTGGCGCCGTCACGCGCCGCGCCTGTGCCCGACATGGCATCGACGGCACCCTTATAGGCAAAGGGCAGGGCGAGCGTGACGCCCTTGGCCGCCAGCACCAGCACCATCGAAACAGCAATCCGCATTCTGAGGCGGGGATTGTCCTTGGGCCAAAGGTAAGGAAGGAAGCGCTTGAGCGTTGCCCAGCTCTCCACGTCGCGCGCGCGAGTCTTCTTATTGGCGTCGGCAGGATCGGCGGGGGCGGAGGTTTCGGGCGGCATGGGCCCTGATGTGGGCGCGGCTTCGGCTTACCGCAAGGAGAGCATCATTCAGTAGCGCGGGCGATAGTTCGCCGATTGCTTGGCTTGCCGCATCGCCCGGGCCACATCGGCAGGGACATCGAACAGAATGCGCTGCCGGCCAAAGTCGATCGCGACCCGGTCGAACAGCGCCAAATGCTGCATCCCGATCGAAAGCACCGGCTGATCGCGCAGCCCCAGCGCATCAAAGGCCGGGGTGTCGGCGAAGGTCAGCGGCACGTCCGTCAGCGCCAGGCCTTCGATGCTGAGCGAGCGGACAATCGCCAGCTCGCCGACGATATCAACTCCATTGACGTCGGTCGTGACGACCTCCTGCGCGCGCTTGGCCCGGATCTTGTCGCGCAGGGCCATATTGCCAAGGCTCGCCTGCGCGCCGGTATC
>NZ_JBKFDH010000001.1:155000-157500 GCF_046452395.1 Erythrobacter sp. W302b
AAGTCCTCATGGCCCTTACAGGCTGGGCTACACACGTGCTACAATGGCATCTACAGTGGGCAGCTATTCCGCAAGGATGCGCTAATCTCCAAAAGATGTCTCAGTTCGGATTGTCCTCTGCAACTCGAGGGCATGAAGGCGGAATCGCTAGTAATCGCGGATCAGCATGCCGCGGTGAATACGTTCCCAGGCCTTGTACACACCGCCCGTCACACCATGGGAGTTGGATTCACCCGAAGGCAGTGCGCTAACCGCAAGGAGGCAGCTGACCACGGTGGGTTCAGCGACTGGGGTGAAGTCGTAACAAGGTAGCCGTAGGGGAACCTGCGGCTGGATCACCTCCTTTCTAAGGATATTCACGAAAGCGCTGGGGCTAGCCCCCGGAAGAGCTTCGTGGCTTCCAAAGAACATTGCCGTCGTCCTCATGTCCTTTCATCAATCGGATACAGCTTGCAGCACTTCTGTGCCTGTAAGCTGTGTGCCTGAGCCGGCTCACGCCCACGCGGCAGCCTGTTCCTTCGGGAATGGCGGCCGGATGCGGTGGTGTGGGCCTGTAGCTCAGTTGGTTAGAGCGCACCCCTGATAAGGGTGAGGTCAGTGGTTCGAATCCACTCAGGCCCACCATTACCTGTAAGGGGCCTTAGCTCAGCTGGGAGAGCACCTGCTTTGCAAGCAGGGGGTCATCGGTTCGATCCCGATAGGCTCCACCAGGTACACACGACGCGGCGCGGCTTGATGCCTGCGCGCTCGACATATCCGATAGATGAAACGAAACCAGATCCCGCTTCGGCGGGTCAGGCGATCGTGCTGATTAGTCAGCGTCGCCGCTCTTTGACATTGTGAATGGGTTTTTAAATCGATGCCGTGGCGGTATCGTCGTGCTGGTGCAGACCTTTGGGTTTGTGGCCGGGCGGCGAATATCATCACATTAATCAAATTGATTATCTGGCTGAGATAATTCTCCTCACTATCGCAAGACGCCAGGCTCTATGCAGGCCTGTCGTTGATAGTGTGGATTCTCAAGCGTGAGGTAAGAGCATTTGGTGGATGCCTTGGCATGTACAGGCGAAGAAGGACGTGGCACGCTGCGATAAGCGTCGGGGAGTTGTGAGCAAACTTTGATCCGGCGATTTCCGAATGGGGGAACCCACCTTCACCATTTCTTCCAGTTGGCTTTCGGGCCAGCCGGGCGAGGTGGATAAGGTATCACCGAGCTGAATATATAGGCTTGGTGAAGCGAACCCGGGGAACTGAAACATCTCAGTACCCGGAGGAAAAGACATCAACAGAGATTCCCGTAGTAGTGGCGAGCGAACCGGGACCAGGCCAGTGCCTTCATTTCAACTAGCAGAACACTCTGGAAAGTGTGACCATAGCGGGTGACAGTCCCGTATGCGAAAGTGATGATGAAGGACTAGAGTAGGGCGGGACACGTGAAATCCTGTCTGAACATGGGGGGACCACCCTCCAAGCCTAAATACTCGTACATGACCGATAGCGAACACAGTACCGTGAGGGAAAGGTGAAAAGCACCCCGATTAGGGGAGTGAAACAGTACCTGAAACCGAATGCTTACAAGCAGTTGGAGCCCCATAGGGGGTGACAGCGTACCTCTTGCATAATGGGTCAGTGACTTAATCTAGCATGCGAGCTTAAGCCGTTAGGTGTAGGCGAAGCGAAAGCGAGTCTGAATAGGGCGACTGAGTATGTTGGATTAGACCCGAAACCCGGCGATCTAGGCATGAGCAGGTTGAAGGTGCGGTAACACGCACTGGAGGACCGAACCGTTTAATGTTGAAAAATTATCGGATGACTTGTGTTTAGGGGTGAAAGGCCAATCAAGCCGGGAAATAGCTGGTTCTCCGCGAAATCTATTGAGGTAGAGCGTCAGATGTATGCCGATGGGGGTAGAGCACTGGATGGGCTAGGGCTGCGCGAGCGGTACCAAACCTAACCAAACTCCGAATACCATCGAGTCTTGTCTGGCAGACAGACGGCGGGTGCTAAGGTCCGTCGTCAAAAGGGAAACAGCCCTAACCTACAGCTAAGGTCCCCAAGTCATATCTAAGTGGGAAAGCATGTGGGAATCCCAAAACAACCAGGAGGTTGGCTTAGAAGCAGCCATCCTTTAAAGAAAGCGTAACAGCTCACTGGTCTAAATAAGGGTTCCTGCGGCGAAGATGTAACGGGGCTAAAGATATGCACCGAAGCTTAGGGTTGCAGTTTACTGCAGCGGTAGCGGAGCGTTCCGTAAGCGAGTGAAGGCGAAGGGTAACCGACGCTGGACGTATCGGAAGTGCGAATGCTGACATGAGTAGCGACTAACAGGGTGAGATACCCTGTCGCCGAAAGACCAAGGGTTCCTACGCAATGCTAATCAGCGTAGGGTGAGCCGGCCCCTAAGACGAGCCCGAAGGGGGTAGTCGATGGGAACCACGTTAATATTCGTGGGCCTGGTGGTGTGTGACGGATCTCGTAAATTGTTCCTCCTTATTGGATT